>CANLCA010000001.1 GCA_947487925.1 Verrucomicrobiales bacterium
CCTATGGATTGGAACGGACCAAGGTGTCTCCAGGTTTGATGGCCAAGATTTCACCCATTTCACCACGGACCAAGGTCTGCCGGGTCCCAATGTTTATGACATCCTGCGCGACCCGGACGGGACGCTGTGGTTCGGCACCGATCGCGGCGCCGCCCGCTATGACGGTCGGCGTTTTACCGCGTTCACAACGAAGGAAGGACTTCTGGGTGAGCGGGTCGATCGCATACTGAGGACTCCTAGTGGAGAGCATTGGTTTGCGACGGACAAAGGTGTTTCCCGACTCGACGGTCGCACATTCACCCACTTCACCCCAACCAATGGGCTCAGGGACAATCGGATCATTTCCTTGATGATTGGGAAGGACGGGACGATCTGGGCGGGGAGTGATAGTGGGCTGCTCCGTTTCGACGGAACATCCTTCCTGAACGTGACCTTGGCATCGGGGTTGAGCGAGTTAAACGTCCGCTGCACGGCCCAGGCAGAGGATGGCGCTATCTGGTTCGGTGGCAATCGTGGACTGGGGCGGTTCGACGGGACCCGCTCCGTTCAGTGGACCGAAGTCGACGGCCTAGCCCACAACTTTGTCTACGATGTTCACTTGAGCTCGGACGGACGGGTTTGGGTAGCGACAGCGGGGGGTGTGTCGGTTTTCGACATTCAGCAACGCCGCTTTCTCAATTTCACCGAGGCCGACGGGCTTCCGTCTCCGGTGGTTTACCGCATCGCGCCCGGGGCCGACGGCGCTTGGTGGTTCGCCACATCAGCCGGATTGGTTCTTCATGAACCCAGCACGTTTACTCGATACACAGCGGCCGATGGTCTGCCGTCCAACGCGATCCTATCCAGTGGGGTGGATCGGGCTGGAGCGATCTGGTTCAGCACTCAGGGAAATCGAAGCGACAATCGTGGGGTCGCCCGCTTCGATGGCCAGTCGTTCACTCACCTCAAGATCCCGGATGTCTTGTCTAACAACAGAGTCTCCGGATTTGCTCAGACGCCCGACGGGGCGCTATGGCTGGGCAGTGGGAACAGTCTGGGGCGCTTCCATGAGGGACAATTCACCACGTTTGGATTCAAGGGGGGTAACTTACGGGATCTGGCACCTGCGGCCGATGGGAGCCTTTGGGTCGTCGATTGGGACGCGGGTCTGTTTCACTTTGACGGCACTGCTTTCCGGCATTTTCCGGAGGTCGTTCTCCGCAACCACTGGAAAGTCAAAGTGGCAGGAGATGGGGCTGTATGGGTCGGTGGCAGGGGGTTGGCGCGGTTTCAGGCAGGGCAGTCCCTATTCCTCAGCGAGACCAACGGGTTGGCAGGGCAGGATGTGGGGGCCTTGTGGATCGACTCCCCCAGCAATCTTTGGGTTGGCACCGATCGTGGGCTTTCCTTTTACAACGGCCAAACCTTCACCAACTACACGGTTGGAAGGGGTCAGCTTCCCGCGAATAGAGTTTACTCCCTGTTTCGGGATCTGAAAGGATTGCTGTGGATCGGCACCGATGGCGGCGTCGTCCGCTATGATGGGGCGCTCTGGTCGGCGCTCAACGAGCGGGACGGTTTGACGAGCAGCCGGGTGGTCACCATCGATCAGACCCAGGATGGTGTGATGTGGTTCGGAACCGACAAAGGCATCACTCGCTACCAACCGTCCGCAGGTCGACCGTCTGCCCCCACGCTCACAGTGCGTTTGGATGAGGACCACGTGGACCTCACGAAGATTCCCAAGATCATCGCGGGCCGCCGTGTCGAGTTCAAGCTCTCCGCCGTGGATTTCAAATCGCGGCCAGAAAGCCGTCGATATTCGACCTTGTTGATCCCGGGGATTGTGTCCCAGGAAGACCTCAATTCGCGCACTGATTGGCGGCCTCCGTCGCGACAGGATCGCATTGAGGAAGTATTGAACCAGCCGGGAGTGTGGACCTTTGCGACGCGTTATGTCGACCGCGATCTGCATTACTCGGTGCCGACGATGGCGTTGTTGACAGTGGTACCGCCATGGTACCGGAACGTCCGGCTGATCGGACCCACGGTGGCGGTGAACTTTGGTTTGGTCGTCTGGGCCTTTGTCGCCCGCGCTCAGGTCATCCGACGCAAGCGCGAGGCAGAGCGGCTCAGGGAGCGGTTGCTGGAAGAAGAGCGCAAAGCCCGCCTGGCCGCTGAGTCGGCGCGTCTCCAAGCCGAAGCCGCCAACCAGGCCAAGAGCGAGTTCCTCGCGAACATGTCCCATGAGATCCGGACCCCGATGAACGCAATTCTCGGGTTCTCTGAGCTGCTCCGCACCCAGATGGCCGCATCCAAGGATCGCAGTTATCTGGATGCCATCTCCTCGAGCGGCCGCACGTTGCTCGCGTTGATCAACGACATTTTGGATCTGTCGAAAATCGAGGCCGGCAAGCTCGAGTTGCAGTACGAGCCGGTGTCGGTGTCCCGGATGGTCGACGAGATCCAGAAGTTGTTTTCGATGAAAGCCGGCGAGAAAGGAATCCAGATCCTGACGGACGTGGATCCCAAGCTGCCGCGTGGGTTGGTGCTGGATGAGGTCCGGTTGCGGCAGGTGCTGTTCAATGTCGTGGGCAACGCGATCAAGTTTACCGAGCACGGGCAGGTGAAGATCCGGGCCACGTTTGAGGGTGGCTTCCGAGCGGAGGACTCTCTGGATGAAAAGGAAAAAGCGGAAAGCAGAAAGCAGGAAGGGGGCTTGGGCGTGGAAGAGGAAGCTCGGGGTGAAGGTCGATCTGGAGGCGGGTCTTCGGACCCTGGCCAAAGTGGTCCGCTGGATGCCGGGGTTTCGACGCGCGCGAATGATCGGGGCTTTAGCGGAAAGGACGATTCAGACGAAACTCGGGTCAACCTGATTCTTGAGATCTCGGACACGGGGATTGGGATTCCCAAAGACCAGCAGGAAGCGATTTTTGGTGCGTTTTCGCAAGTCGCAGGACAGAGCACCCGCAAATTTGGAGGCACGGGATTGGGGCTCACCATCACGAAGCGGCTCACCGAAATGATGCTTGGCAAGGTCACCGTCCAGAGCGAACCTGGGAAGGGCACCACCTTTCGGTTTTTGTTCCCCGAAGTGACCATTACCGAGCTCGCTGGCGGGGACGCATCGGGGACCGGTGGGGAGGGGGATTTCTCCCAATTTGCGCCCAGCACGATTCTGGTGGCGGACGATGTATCGCTGAACCGGGCCTTGTTGACGGGTTACTTTGAAGGGACGACGCATCGCCTCATCACCGCGATCAATGGGTTGGAGGCGCTGGAGATGGCGGAAAGGCATCGGCCGGACCTCATTCTGATGGATATGCGGATGCCAGAGATGGACGGGCACATAGCCACGCAGCGACTGAAGGCGAATGTGTCGTTGAAAAACATCCCTGTCATCGCGGTGACGGCGTCGTCTTTCCGTGAGGAAGAGGCGCGCGCGCGCAAGATCTGCGACGGATTCATTCGCAAGCCGTTCAACCGCGCCGAGCTTATTGCTGAGCTCAAGCGATTCTTGAAACCATCTCTTGTCGAAGGCCCTGGGTTGGAGCCTGTGGCCGCATCCGTCCGAGCGCAGTCCGAGGAGCCTTTGTCGGCCGAAGTGGTGGCGCGCCGACCAGAATTGATTGCCAAGCTTCGGGGAGAACTCAAAACGGCCTGGCCTCGTTTGTCCCAGACCATGGAGATGGGAGAGATCGAGGAGTTTGCCGCCCGGTTGATAGCGGCCGCCGACTCGGGCCAGTGGTCCGAGTTGAGTGATTTCGCCCAAACGCTTGAACAGCAGGCTCAGGAATTTGACCTGGACCGGTTGCCGCAAACCCTCCGACGGTTTCCGGAAGTGTTCGAGCGACTCGGCCGGGACCCATCCTCCGCAAGATCATGACCCATCCTCCAGCATCCAGCAGGAAGACGCGCATCCTCGTCGTCGATGATGTCACCAAAAATCTCCAGGTGGTGGGCTCCATGCTGCGCAATGCCGGGTATGAAGTGATGCCCACGACCAGCGGTGCGCAAGCGCTTGAGAGGGTCCGTGTCCAGCTGCCAGACTTGATCCTGCTCGATTTGATGATGCCGGAGATGGACGGTCTGGAGGTTTGCAAGCGGTTGAAGGCGGATGCCGCTCTCCGGCAGATCCCGGTCATTTTCCTGACGGCCAGCAACGAGATGGAGCATTTGGTCCAGGGGTTTGAGGTAGGGGCGGTGGATTATGTCACCAAGCCATTTAATCCCCCCGAACTGCTCGCCAGAGTGCGGACGCACGTTGAGCTGCGGCAGGCTCGTGAGCGATTGCGCGAGATGAACGATGAAAAAAGCGAGTTCATGGGCATTGTCGCCCATGACCTGCGCAATCCTCTGGGGGCTATCACGGGTTATGCCGAGATCGTCCTGGAAGAGATAGGGTCACTTTCGACTGCTACCCCTGAGGCAGTAAGCCGTGCCACAAAGGAAGTCGCCGATTGCGCGGGAAGGATTCATGAGACATCGAAACGCATGGCGGAGATGGTGCAGAATCTTTTGGATGCCAACCGCATCGAGCGAGGGGAGATGCAAGTCAGCTTGATGGCATCGGATCTGCGCTCATTGGTGGCCTCGGTTGTGGAAACCCAGCGCCCCCGGGCCGCCGCCAAGCAGCAAACGATCGTGCTCGAAAACGAGGACACCCCGGTGATGGTTTTGGTCGGCCCCAGTGTCACCCTGCAAGTGTTGGAGAACCTTGTCTCCAACGCGGTCAAATACTCGCCACCCGGTTTGTCCATCTGTGTGCGTTTGAGAAAACACGAGGAAGTTGTCCGGATAGAAGTGGAGGATCAAGGTCCGGGTTTGAGCGCCGAAGATCAGAAAAAACTCTTCGGAAAATTCGCGCGCTTGAGCGCGAAACCAACGGGCGGCGAACACGCCACCGGCTTGGGCCTGTCCATCGTGAAGAAGCTGGTCGAAGCCATGAACGGCAGCGTCTGGTGCGAGAGCGAATCTGGCAGTGGGGCACGGTTTGTGGTGCAGTTCCCGAGGCATTGAACTTCAGAACTTCAACTCTTCCCCCATCCAGCCGCCTGTGGTATAACCTAGATCGCTCGTTCAAATGAAGTCGATCCATCGTTCTAGTCTGGCTCGTGCCCTCGTTCTGTCGCTGATGTATGCGTCTGCGCTGTTGTTATGCCAGTGGCTTGCTTTCCAAATCCGGTTTGATTTCGACATCCCTAAGAAACATCTTGGCGATTTCACCCTCCACTGGCATTGGCAAATCGCGGTGAAATTCCTGTTCCTGCTCGGTTTCGGCCAGTTTTCGGGACTGTTGAGTTACTTCGGCGTTCCCGACGTGATTCGCCTCTTCTACGCCGTCCTCGGGGCTTCGGCAACGTTCGTTGCCATCCGGCTGCTCAACATCGAGAATTACCATCCGCCGCGCGGAGTCCTGCTCATCGATTTCATCCTGTCGTTCCTGGCCCTCACGATGATTCGGCTGGAGTTCCGTCTCCTTCGTGAACGGTTTCAGTCCCCGCAAGAGGGATCCTCCCGCCGGGCACGTCGCGTCGCCATCATTGGCGCGGGCGACGTTGGCGCGAACCTTGCGCGGGAACTTTCTACCAAACGAGGACCGGGCTTAATGCCCGTAGCGTTTTTCGACGACGACCCCGTGAAGTGGAATGCTCGCGTTCATGGCATCCCCGTGCTCGGGCGACCGGAATCGTTGTTGAATCAGAGGCTCCGTCTTAATTTGAATCTCCAGCAGGTGATCATTGCCCTGCCCGGAGCTCCAGCCAAGCGCGTGGGTGAGATCATCAAGGTTCTTCAACAAACGCGACTCTCTTTCGGGATGGTGCCATCGCTTGAGCAGCTGGCCACGGGAAAGGTTAAGGTCAGTCAGCTCCGTTCTGTGGAGATTCAGGATCTCCTCGGCCGCGAGCCAGTGCAGCTGGAAACCGAGAACATCCGATCGATTCTTCAGGATCAAGTCGTGATTGTCACCGGGGCGGGAGGGAGCATCGGCAGCGAACTTTGTCGGCAGATCCTGACTTTCAACCCCCGCCGACTTATCCTGATCGAGCAAACTGAATATCTCTTGTTCCAAATTGGGCAAGAGCTCAAGGAAGCTGGCTGGGCGGGGACTATCCAGCCTCTTGTGGCGGATATTTGCGATGAGCCCCAGATGCGTCAGATCTTCCAACTTTTCGCGCCTTCGACACTGTTCCACGCCGCGGCTCACAAGCACGTCCCGTTGATGGAGGATCAACCGGCGGAAGCCATCAGGAACAACTCGCTGGGCACCGCACGACTCGCCGAATTGGCGCTCGAATACAAGCTGGAACGGTTCATCCTCATTTCAACTGACAAGGCAATTAATCCCACCAATGTGATGGGCGCGACCAAGCGACTTGCCGAAACCTTCATCCAGTCCTTGAACGCCTCCAAACCTGACCCCCAAGGATCCGGAACACGGTTCATGGCTGTGCGCTTTGGGAACGTTCTCGGCTCCTCAGGAAGTGTCATCCCGACGTTCAATAAACAGATTGAGGCGGGCGGCCCGGTGAAAGTCACTCACCCGGATATCACCCGCTATTTCATGACTATCCCTGAGGCCGTCGGCCTGGTTCTTCAGAGTGCCTCACAAGGAACCGGTGGTGAAATTTTTGTACTTTCAATGGGGGAGCCCGTAAAAATCATCGATCTCGCAAAACAGCTCATCGAGCTCAGCGGCCGCCGACCCGGCGAGGATATCCAAATTGAAATAACGGGGTTGCGCCCCGGCGAGAAATTGTTCGAAGAACTCAGCTACAAAGGCGAAAACATCACCACGACCTCTCACTCAAAAATCATGCGTTTCGTCTGTCAGCCAACTCCCCTCGATCAGGTTCGAAAGACTCTTCATGAAATCGCCGATGGAATGGGCGAACTTGAAAACAACCAACTCAAGCTTCGTCTGCAAAAAGCCGTTCCCGAATACCGCCCCTATTTGGCTTGATTCGGAGCCGCGCTGACCCGGCAATTCATCCAATGCGCTTCCCTTCAAATCGCCGATCTAGAATCCGACTGCTGCCTTCAATGACAGGGGAAGCCGCGGACACAGAAACCTCCCGGCGCGGCCAGGCACAGGGTGTGAGTGTGTGGCTTTTTGCACCCGCCGCATTAAGCCTGGTGTGGATCCTGGCTTTCGGGGCTGGTTGCGGGAAGTCTGAGCAGTCCTCGCATGAAGCCGAGATTAAAACGACACCCTCTGCTGCATCCGTAAATAAGCCTCCCCCGGAGACGGGAACCAACAATCCGAATCCGCCTTCCTTATCCGCCACGGATCAGAGCGTGCCAAATGGGATCGTTGCCGCTACAGCCAATTCGCCCATCTCGCGATCCGACGCGGAGATTGACGAGCTCGCACGTTGGCATCAAACCGGAGGCGAACTGATTCAGAGCCGGCGTTTTGAAGAGGCCATCGAGATTTTTCAGCAAGTGCTCCAGAAAAAGCCCGACGATGAGGAGGCTCATTTCAATCTAGGGTACTGTTTCGCGCGACTCACCCAGATGGATCTGGCTCTGCATCACTATTCCGAAGCGATCCGCATTCTGCCCGAGTATGCGGAAGCGCACAACAACCTCGGCAACCTGCTAGCACGCCAAGGTCATACGGACAAGGCAATGGAGCACTTCAGGGCGGCGATCCAGAATGCGCCGGAAAATGCCTCGGCCCACAACAATCTGGGCACGACCTTCATCCGCCTCGGGAAGATCGAGCAAGCCATCCCCAGCTTTGAAGAGGCGTCACGTCTCAACACAAATTACGTGGAGGCCCACTACAATCTGGGCAGGGCCTACCAAAGCCAGGGCAGGATTCAAGAAGCGATCAAACGTTTCGAGCGGACGATCCAGATCGATCCGTCCTTTGAGTATGGGAGAAGCGCGTTAAAAAAAGTGTTGAATCAACCCAAGGCGACTCCCTGATCGCGGTTCCGGTCCTCCAACAATTTGAACACTCGCAAGGTTTCCGTGGCGCTCCAGGCTTGGGCGTCGCACCCGCGTTGCGTGTGGGGGACGTCCCCGTCCAGAATCTCGGGAAGGTGTCCGACACAGCCTTCCATGAGAAGAACAGAAGCGCTGCCGAGGTAGGATTGAGCGGCTGCCACCGCTCTGGGCGCGAATTCGTAGGCGCACGCCAGGGCTTCACAAAACGTGGGGAACGGCCAAACCCATGCAGTTCCGTTGTGATACGCAGGTTTGCGTGAAGTGTCCTCGTCGCCCTCGTAACGTCCCCAATAAGGGGATGTGGGGTTGTTCAACAAGGCTCCGCCAGAGGTGCGAATCGGTAACGGCATGAGCACCGGCCGTGGTGCCAGCGAGCGCACCGCCCCTGGAACCACAAGGAAGCGCGCAGCCGCATCGACGGTCCGCCGGGCGCGTTCACCAGAAACCAGGCCCAGGCTCACCAGAAAAAGGCAGTTGGGGCGGAGGGCGTCATCCGCGTGTGACAAACGAGCCGGCTGCCCAGGCTTGGCTGCCAGATGATCCGCGAAATACCCCGCGTCCTCCAGCCAGTAGTAGGCCGACACCGATCTCTCGGCCATCTCCGCGATCTCCGCCCAAGGCCTCTCCACCGGATCCAGTCGAAGCCGGGCCAGCAGTCGCAATAATCGAATCCACAACGCCTGGATTTCCACAGGATACCCCTCTCTGGGCGTACCCGCCGGAAAGTTCGTGTCCATCCACGTGAAATGTGTTGGGCTCCAGACAAGCCCGGAATCAGGGTCCATTCGTATCCCGTTTGGCGTGCCATCGATGATCCCCCGCGCAATCTCGCGCAGCACATCCGCTACGGTCCGACCCCGGGCGTCAATAGGCGCCGAATAGGGAGCTTTCTTAGCTGAGCCCTCCTGCGCATCGCAGCCCGTCGCCAGAGCCAGCTCTTCGCAGACGACTCCGTACCACAACGGCGCGTCGGAGGTGTCCCGGTTTGACGCGTCCTCTCCGTGAATATTGTTGGGCAGCGTGCCTCGGTCAACGAACTTCCCGAACGTTCGAAGAATCTGCAGCACCGGCTCGTGCATTCCCGCTGTGATCAGTCCGCGCGCCGCAATAAACGTGTCTCGCCCCCAATCCAAAAACCAGGGATACCCTGCGATGACCGTTTTTCCGGCGTCGCGCCGCACCACAAACGCGTCGATCGCCACTCGCAGGATCGATTCGAAATCATCTCGCCCCTCCGCCCGGACGGGCATGGGTGTTTGTGGTTCATCCCATCGCCCACCGAGTTCCGCCGTCGCGGTGAAAGCCACCGGTCGGTCAATTTCGAGCGGGCATTCGAACCACCCCGGGCTGTAGGCGTCCCCGGAAGGTTCCTGCCCGCGTGTCGATTCTACCGGGTGCGGAATTCTGTCGCACCATTCAGGCTGGACGTGGTAGCGACCGCGGTCGCAAAAAACTCGCAGTTGGCGATCGGCGGCGGGTGTGAACTCAAAGCCCAAACCACCGGGCAATGAGTGGGTAAACGAGGCAAAATGCCGTTCCGATCCATCGTTGTGCTGGGTTTGAGAATGGAAATTGCGATCCTCGATTTCAAACCGGCACACGATGGACACAGGCCCGGAATGAGTCCTATTGGCCGGCCCCTCCGCCTGAGGCGGAATCGAAACCTCAAAGCGCGTCGAGTTCCGGCCTTGGATCATTTGTGCGCGGAGACGGATTGGCGTCACAAACCCGTCCCCAGCGTGTGCGTGAAACACCCACTCGGCCACGGATTGGGATCGAAACGAGACGAGGTTTCCCGCGTTCAACTGAGTGAGGTGGTTGCGCGCCATCACCCACAACCGGAGGCGCTTCACGAAGACATGTCGGTCCACGGGCACGGAGGCGTGCAAATTGGCGCCCAACACACAATCGTACTTTGAACGGATCGCGCCGAGATCCACCGGCACGCGCGCCATGCCACCAATGCCGTTTGTCAAAAGAACCAGCGCTTCTCCATAGTTCGCCGTGAGCCGCGAGTGAACCGCGGCCCTGGCCCCAAGGAACAGAAGCTTCGCGGCATGGCGGGCGGTCTCTGGAAGAAATCGGTGAATCTCGAGCAGCACCGCCCCCTCTTCCTCCTCCGACACTGGGGGAACAAAAACGACAAATCCTCGCAGTGTTGGAATCGATTCCATCCGAATGCTTCGACTCCGAGTCTGCAACGAAGCTCGGAAGGGATTTGGATCGGAGAGCAAAAGCCAGTGGCGATGCGGGACAAGAGTGACTCTCGTAGCCTCTTCAGTGGTCCACTTCACAACCGGCGCGTACGCGGAGGAGCCCGGAATCGCTCGCAGCGCCTCCATGAAATCACTGTCACCCGCCGATCCCTCCAGGGTTGCGACTTTTCCAAGGAACGAAAGTGGGTCGCGATCCACGAGTCCAGCGAGTTCTTGCCAGTCAAAGCGTCCAATCCGTTCTGGCTCCGCAACGATCGACAAGGCTTGGATGGCGGCCGCGGCCTGGGCCCGCGCGCGGCGATAGGATGGCCCTGTCAACCCCTGAACCTCCGTGCTAGTTGCCAAGCAGACCACATCCCCTGGCTCAAACTGAAGTTCGATCGACCCCTTTCCTCGACGATATTTGAAACCAGGGGAGGCTTCGATCAAATGGCATGCCGGAAAAACTGAATCTGGGCCCGCCATCCGCATGTCCGCGCAGGAAACCTCAAGAGTTTGAGAACACTCCGCATCCAGGTTGGCAAACACGTACACTGTGTTTTGGCCGTCTGGAGATTCGCGCCTCAAAGCCAACACGGAGGAGTTATCCGGACTGAAACGGGTGACGCAGGATGTGTCAAAAAAACAGGGATGATCGATCAAGAGCTGGTTCAATTGGGCGAGTTCTTCGATAATGTTCTCGGGGCTTCCCCAGGAGAGTCCGCCGCATTGGTGGACCAGAATCTTTTCCTTGGCCAGCCACTCCACGCCACACGTAAAACCAAATGCGCCATTGAGGCTGCTCAGGGCGCTCAGCCGGTTCCTGAGCAATGACCATTCGCGGCCTTTTGAGGCAAGACGATTGTTATCGTGCGTCTCACTGTAGTGGACGAGCGTGCCGACTCGGGTGCTCTGTTTGAGACAGTGGGAAAGGTAGCCGGCAACTTGAACTCCTGAAAATTCCTGGAAAAGCTCGGAGTAGGCCCACTGCATTCCCCCAAGAGTGAGCAACGTTTCGGTGTCATCCCAACCTCCGCCAAGGCCTTCAAGAAGGAAGACCGTGTTGGGAAATTCGTTCCGAACCCGGGCAACGATGTACCTCCAGACCGGGGCAGGCACCTTGTAGCCTGCATCACATCGAAACCCATCAACGCCCCTCCGGCACCACGTCAGGAGAGCTTCCGACAGTTCGTGCCACAGAGCGTGGGAGGCGGTGTCCAGCTCCACAAGGTCCTCCCAGACCGTCCCCCAGGCGCCGGGGCTCGCGAATTGTCCATCGGGCTCCCTCACAAACCACTCGGGATGTTCCTCATGCAGGGTTGAGTTCCATCCGGTATGGTTGATCACGATGTCCAGCAGCAGTTTGCCCTCAAGCTCGTGCACCGCATCCGCCAACTCGATGAACTGGTCCACCGCGGTTGTTTTCTTGTCGAACTCCATCAAGGCCGGATCGATGGCGGTCAAATCCTTGCAGGCGTAGGGGCTGCCAAACCGCCCAAACCGGGCAGAAGTCGTCGGTGTGGGGTTGATGGGCAGGAGGTGCAGGGTCCGGCAGCGAAGTGCCTTGAAGATGTGGGGCAGTTCCCGTTTCAGATCCCGCATTGTTCCGGAAGGGGGGATGACCGTGTAGCCCAGGGTGTCCAGCGCCCGGGCCTGCGATTCCACCTCTGGGTTCTGGGTTTTTGAGAGATTTTTGCTGGGACCAAACAGCCGGGTGAAGGCGCAGTAAATCGTGTTGGCCGTTCGAATGGAGTCCGGGTGCACCGCAGTCCCAGTGTTGGCGCCTTGGGGCCAATGCTGTCGCCCTTCTGGATCCACTACGAAAGCCTTGGATTCAAAATATCCCACCTCGCCTAGCGCCAGACGCACTATCCACCCGGAATCGGTTCTGTGCATGGGCACATCGCGCCAGAACCCTCCCGGTCCTGGTTTGGAAAAGGTCCGGATCGTCTCGCTTCGCAAACGCGCTGCGCGACCCAGGTTGGTTCGTAAAAAGGCGCTCCAATTTCCCTTCCTTTCCAGCCCGGGATCGAACCCGAGTTCGAATTCAATCGAGTCGCCCACGTAGCCCACAGTTCTTGAGTCGCAGGCCGGTTTCATCAACAGTCTTGGCATCATATTAACGGCCCTACTGTGCGGGCTCCTCCCCGGTTTGACGAGACGGTTTTGCAAGGGATCGTCACGAGCCTGCGTCCTGGCAAGAATGTCGACGTTTTCTCAGAGGACACCGCCGGAAATCTGGCTGACAACGAGGTTCAAGTCGCGCCCGGTCTTGTCGAAATACTTGCTGGACAGTGCCCGGGTGAACTCTGGCACCGCGTAGAGGAAAACCAGACTCACGACAGTGCCTTCGAAGCCAGTTCCAACGAGCCTAGCCCCTGAACACGCTCCGAATGTCCGAGCGGTGTCGTAGATCAGTTCGATCTCCGGGGAGGTGATGCCAAAGAAATCGCGGGAACTTTCATGGCTTTGAAATAGAGAGTGTCCAAACTGCTCTAAATCGAAAATCTGCAACGCAGATTCCGCCGCCATGACTCGTTTGACTTCACCCGCGATGTGATAGGCGCAACGGAACAGGGTGTCATTCAGCCTGTTCTGATTCACCCGGATGTAGTGGAGGTCCGCACTCCTCAGAACTTTGAGGGCAAGGGCTTTGGCCGCGTCACGGCATTCGGCTCGTTTTAACTCCGCCCGCATGGGCTCATCGCCAGCCCGATGGGGAATTTGGCAGATCACCAACGCGCTGGTTCCAGGCATCGGATGCTGGGTCACCGTTTCATGAAGGTGATCCAGCAGCACCACTGAAAAAGGCTTGGAAAACAGCGGTGTCACGTAGGGCAGGAGATCCTGGTCGCTTCCGGTCTCCAGGCAGGCATCCCGGCAGAGTTTTGCGAAACAAAGCTTTTCCTTTCCCGTCAACGCGGGGAGACGGCCCCGATGATCTCGCTGCGGGGGACGCAAGAAACCGGTGTCCGTGAGGCGAAAAGGTTGCAACTGCCGCATGCCCAACAACGCTCCCAACGGCACCAAAGCCTGGATTCCTGAGTGTCCATGGAGGGGCAACGTGGAATGAAAAGCGGCGTTGAAGCCGCTGAAACTCATCCCCCGTTTGCGCAAGGCACTCAGCACACTTTTTATCGGCTTCACCCACTCCGGGCTTTCTTTCAAGGAGAGATCAGTGATCCAGAAAATCACCGGTTGTTCGCGCCCTGTCAGAGCGAGGCATACACGGCCATCCGAACGCGGCGCCAACGAGACCTCCAGCCCCTTGTCCAGACCGGCTCCCAGAGCCAATCCGCGGGTCACCGAGGCGTAACTCCCCAGCAGTTCCACCGATCCCGGCACCCTCAACGTGTGGGTTGGAGGACAGTGAAATCGCTGTCGAAATATCTTTTCAACCTCAAGCATCCTTCAGTCGGTCGCAATCAGAGGAATTGAAAGCAAAAAGCAAAAAGCAGCAACTGATAACAACGTTTACAGCGCCGCCTCGGACCTTATGCTCGACTCATGCGAACAGTCACGGTTGCCTTAGGTTCCAGAAGTTATCCCATTCTCATTGGCGAGGGAGCTCTCTCCAAGTTGGGCCGACAATGCACCTCTGCCGCCCTTGGAAAACGCTGTGCTGTTATCACCGACACCCACGTCGGACCGCTCTTCGGTAGCTCCGCACTGGAATCGCTTCGGAAATCCGGCTTCGACCCCGTCCAGATTACCGTGCCGGCCGGCGAGAAATCCAAGAGTCTTGATGTTGTCTCCAAGTGCTATGACCTCATGGCGGCGCATCGCTTGGAGCGAACGGCCTTCGTGGTCGCGCTGGGTGGGGGCGTCGTGGGCGATCTGGCTGGATTTGTCGCCGCTACTTACCTCCGCGGAATTGCGTTCGTGCAGGTGCCCACGACCCTGCTCGCGCAAGTCGACAGTTCGGTCGGAGGAAAGGTCGGCGTGAATCTTAAAGCCGGGAAAAACCTTGTGGGCGCCTTTCACCAGCCACGGCTGGTCCTCTGCGATCTCAGAACGTTGAGCACACTGCCCGATCGTGAATTCCGCGCGGGCCTAGCCGAAGTGATCAAGTATGGTGTCATCTTCGACGCCGCATTTTTCGAAAAACTCGAGTCCAACCTCCCGAGCTTGCTTCGAAAAAGCCCAAAACTTCTGGCGGAAGTGGTGGCTCGCTGCTGTGAAATAAAAGCTGAGGTTGTAGGTCAGGATGAAACCGAAACAGGATTGCGAGCCATCCTCAATTTCGGCCATACGATTGGGCATGCTATTGAGGCGGTGTTCCGCTACGGGGCCTATTTGCATGGAGAAGCCATTTCCATCGGCCAGGTGGCGGCTGCGATGCTTTCCAGCCGTATGAGCACATTCCCGGCCGCGGATGTGGAAAGGGTCCGTCGTCTCTTCGAACACGTCGGGTTACCCACCCAGATCACGTTGGGGGATTCCCAATGGAAAAAGCTCGAGGCCGCGATGCGCCTGGACAAAAAAGTTTCCGGCGGCGCCGTCAAATTTGTTCTCTCGGAACGTCTCGGCGCGGCGTCCTGGGGCCATCCCGTCCCATGGGATCGGGTTCGTGCCGTCCTGTGTGAAACCCACGGGCCTTCCCGCCCTGATCCCTCCGGAAAGCAGCGGCTGACCAAGCTTTTTAATTCCCAGGCGATTCGGCCTCAATCCTCACGAACTCGTCGCCCTTGAGCACCAGCCCGGAAACGTTGCCGGCGTTGTCCCACCTTGGCGAATGTTTTCCGATGTAGGCACGGTATTCTGGCGATTCGTGTCCGTCCACCACCAGCACGGAGCGGATGTCTCGTTTCGCCCAATAGGCTAAATGCCTTCCATCCGGGCTGAACTTCATCGACCTCATGCCGATGCCATCGTAGGGATCCCCCGCCACACCGTCGACCACGACGACCCATGAAATGCCTCGCCTCGCGACATAAGCGAGCCGGGATCCATCCGCGCTGAACACCGGACCATCCGTCGAGATCCCGAAAAACGAGGCCCCTTCCTTGCCGTCGAGCACCACCAGCTCGTCCAGATCACGCGCCGCTTTGTAGGCAACGCGTGTGCCTTGGGGGCTGAAGACGGGCGGTCCAACTGCCTGCATCGCCGAACCGGCCATCCCATCGACCACCAAGTGGAACCCACCATTTTTTTTCTCACCGTAACCAAATCGGGCACCTGTTTTCGAAAACGCGAGGCTTCCCTGGACGATTTCCTCGCAAGCAGGACCTTCCTTTTCGTTCACAACCACGCGCTGCTCCGTCCCGGACACTGCGCGGTAGGCCACTCGTCCTGTTGGATTGATGGTGAGATCCGTGATGGAGGCGTATTCTTTCCCCTCCACTCCATCCTTGATCACAACATACTTCCCGCGGCGGACCGCCAGATACGCAATCGTTTTTCCGTCGGCACTGAAGTAAAAGGCCCCTCGACCAACCGCTTCAAACGAAGGTCCAGGTTTACCATCGTGCATCAACAGCCATTTTCCGTCGCGCTTCGCCGCATACGCTACATGGTTGCCGTCCTCGCTGAATTGGGGGTCTCCCTCCCCGATTTGTTCAAACGACGGACCTTCCACATCGTCCAGCACCACAGAAAATCGATCGCCTCTTTGGACGACAAAGACGAAATGCTTCCCATCAGGGCTGAACTGTGCGCGATCGATGCTCTCATAGGTTTTTCCTTCGACCCCATCCACCGTGACGAAACTGTTTGTCCCACGGATGCCGACGAATAAGAGCCGTTGGCCGTCGAGGCTCATGGCTGGTGTGCCGAACCCCACACCGTCGAGTGTTGCGACGAGTTTGCCTTCGACGAAGACCCGGTGTTTACCTCCTTGAATGGCCACGAAGGCCACGCGCCGAAAATCCGGACTGACTACGACGCTGGCCTGGACGATGCCCGGTTGCACCTTCCCCACGGGCACCTCTCTCACCTTCAGCGCTGCCGCGTTGCAGAATGCTGTCTGCATCGCCACCACAATGATGACACACAGGAACACGACGCGAGCGATGAACGGGGCTGAGGAAACGCGCAAGCCGTGGGGTCTGTTGCACTCGCCGGAGGCAGCAGGTCTCAGAGAATTCATTTGCCGACTTCCCCGGCACTCGCCCGGAACTCTTTCAAAATGGAAACGACTTCATCGAAGAGCACCGCGGGGACCACGGCGCCACGGATCTTCGGGTGTGTTCTGGCGATCACTTTCACCCAGTCCGCTTCAATCTCCGGGGTTACGGGCTGCACTTTTAGCCCTTGTTTCTCCTGCATCACCTTGATCGCGGAGTTGTCTTCGTTCCGGCTGTTGTTCCTGATCTCACCTCCAGTTTTCTCGCCGTCGGCGATCAAGGCCTGCCGAGTTTCAATCGGAAGTTTGTTCCAGGCGGCAGAAGTCACCACCATCGCCCCGACCACAGGAACCCATCTCAAATCGAGCATGTAGCCCGTCTGTATCCCCACTTGCATCGCATTCCCTATGAAGGCGGGTATGGGAATGGCACTGATCATGTCGGTGGATAGACTCGAGAAAATCTTGTCGGGTTCGAGCACTACAGGTTGGTAGTAATCCTTGAGAATCTCGAGCGCCTCCGGATCTCCTGAGGAAGCATACACTTTCAAGGGCTTCAGGTCGGCGGGGGTTTTAATGGGCACTTTCGAAAACCAACGAACCCATCCGGCGTCACCCCAAAATAGAACGACAAATCCTTTTTCGAGTAAGATCTTCTCGAGTTTTGGCCGGAGTTTCTCACGCACATAATCCACCTCCTCCCAGGATCGGAACATCATTGGCATCATCTGGAGGGCGGTGACAGATTTGTCGATTTGCGCCATGCCCACGGCCGTGAGCATGGCTCCCTGAAGCTGGTTGACGCGCATGCGCCGGACGATGGCAGGTTCGCCTCCCTGGCTTTGAGCATAGATGTCGAGGGCCACGCCGCCGCCGGGTGCGGATTTCCAGCGCTGGCCCATCGCCTGGAGGCTCGAATGGAATGAAGAGCCTTTCGGGGCCGCCGTGGCGATGCGGATAAGGGGTTGCGTGTCGGCCGCCGAGAGGGTTGCCTCCGTGAGACTTGCCGCGGTTCCACCCAGTGTCCATGCGCCTGCCAGCGCGAAGGCTTGTCTCCAAAATGTCTTTAAGAACATACGTGCCATACCAGTTTGCGAGCGTTCAAACAACCTGACGTTGAACTCTAAGTCTAAGGGACTTTTCCCTCCATGCCAAGGTTCATGCGAACTTCGAGGGCAAGCCGCTCCGATGCCCGTCGCCTTGGGAAGACAGCGTGAGCGAATGACGTGGGCCTAACGTCCCACCCCCAGCGGTTTGTGGCCGCGGCCGCGTTGCGTCATTCAAGGAGCAGGAGGCAGAAAATACTTGTCCACGCGCGCCAACAACCAGCGCGCCCGGCGCTGCATCACCAAGTTGACAAGCCGGTTCTCTCGTGACGCCTGAACATCCACAGCCAACGCTCTCGCCAGCGATTTTTCAAAGCCTGCCCGATCCTCCTGCGGAATGCAAACAGCCTCCGCGTAACTCACAAGGGGCCCCGCCTGCTTGCCCCCAGACAATTCCATAGCTCGTTCAAAATGTTGTGTCGCCCGTTCCACCGACTTCTCTCCGTTGCCCTGCCGTGCCATCTCGTAGGTGATCAGGAAGGAGTGAATCGCCCCGCGATCAAAACCTTCGTCCAACTCCAACGCCCGGTCGATCATAGCCTCGACCAGCGCGATGTCCGCAACCAGGTTTGGATCATCCTTGGAGATCGAGATCGCCGCCGCCCAAGACACCGCTGTCCAGTAGAGCAGGCCCGCTTCACCGCGCCGACAACTCTTCGCCGCGGCTTTTGGGTTTTGGCGAAGTTGGGCCTGAAAGGTTGGTCGATTGAGTTCCAAGGCGCGCAAGCCATAATCCCGGCCGCGCAGGTAAAGGCGTCGCGCGCGGTCTCGAAATGGTTTGGCTGCCTCCAGATCGGTCTCCTGCAGTTCATCCGCGTCTTGCTGAACGAACGCGAATGCGTATTGCGTGAAGCCGCTGGCGGTTGCGGTCAGAAGGGCTTTGTGCTTCGGGGCCTCCTGGAGCAGGCTCTCCATCAGTTTGAGACTGAACGGAACTGCCGCCTTGACCAGTTCTGGATCGTCGTCGGAAGCGAAGGTCGTGCCACCTCCGGCGAGGGCATCCCCTAGCTTGTTCACAGCGAGCTTCCTCACAGAGCATCCCGTGCCCAGCATCAGGGCCGCGCACACCGCTATCCAGCATTGATTCCGCACGCCAAGTCTCATGTGATCCAGACCTCATCCTGACCCCACGCCTTTGTTTTGTAAACGAAAGGCTCGTCTTGGGCGGCCATTCAAGGTGCTCACAGGAACCTCCCTGCTCTAAAAGTTTGGCGCTCGATTCCAGTGGTCGATTTGAGGTGTCTTGACGAGCGATCGCGAGCCATCGGGCCAAAGGATCTCGAGCTTCTCCACCGCCGTCAGGGTGCCCAGCCCAAAGTGCGCCGATGGGGCGTGTTGGGAACGGTAGGAGTCGCCCGTGAGCAGCCATCGGGTTTGCACGCCCCGGGACGTCTGCAAACGGACCCGAGCGCCCATCCACGAGCGTCTGAGACTGTCGAGTCTAAGCCCGATCCAGTGGCCCGCATCCGTCAACGTGTTTCTGAGCACGCGCAGGCGAGGCCGTCGCTCCGGCCAAGCGCTGAAGGTTGTGATCACCAAATCCAGACGGCCATCGCCATCCAAGTCATCGGCCACGAGGTTTTGCGAATCCTCAGGAACAGTCGCTCCCAAGAGAAACGCGCCATCGGCGTAGTCAACGCCACCGGTGTTCACAAACAAACCCTGGCTCTGCCATCCGCCGTAGGAGGCCCCCTCCGCAACACGCCGCGTGTGGGCCGAACCGAAGTAAAGGCTTGCAACGGGGTCATTAGCCGAGCTTCCCACGAAGATATCATGCACCCAGAACTGACGTTCATAGTCTTGCACGCTCGGCCCGGTTTCGTGTCAAGATGCGTTGGCGACATCCAAAAGTCCATCGTTGTTAAAGTCGAATAAGGACACCCCCCAAGCCCAACCGGTGCGGGCTAGGCGATCCGCAAAGGGGGCCATCTTGAGCCCCTCAGGACTCCCTAGAAACAAACGGTTGCCGTAGGTCATTGCCGCCCTCTTTTCGGGGTTGCCCGTCAAACCTGATCGAGCCAGGCCCATGGCGTCGAGCCGCGTCGCCATGGGGGAATTCATCCCCATCGCAAACAGGTCGGGGCGCTCGTCGGAGTTGAGGTCGCCCACGGCATGAGCCATCCCGAAAAGGTGCCGTGCGTCCCCTAGTTTTCCTGTCCTGTCGAGAAACCGGCCGCGCTGATCATTCATGTAGAGGTCCACGCCCGCGAAGTCACTCACGTTCAGGAGGTCCAGGCTGCCGTCGCCATCGAGATCCACAAAGGAGGCGCTGTAGGTGCGACGCCATCTCTTCGAGGCGAGCCCCGATGCTTGGGTGATGTCCGTGAATCCGCCGGAGCCATCATTGCGGAGGAGAAAGGACGGGAACCCGTCATTCGCGTCGAAGTAAGGCGTTGGAAACTGCCCCCCTTGGTAGGGCAGCTTATACTGGGTGACCCAAAGGTCGAGATCCCCATCCCTGTCGATGTCTCCCGCCGTGATCACCTGGGGATGACGCAGCGGTTCGGGGCTGTTCCAGACCCAGTTGCCAGGCCCCGGAAAGTGCCCTCCGCCATCGTTTGCGCAAAGCCACATCCCCGGTCCTCCGGCCAGCAGGAGATCCGCGTGCCCATCGCCGTTCAGGTCCGCGAGCAGAGCTGCAAACACACGACCTTCTGGCAAGGTCGCCAGTGGACCCGAGCTGAAGCTGTCCGCCTCCCGCCGGAATATCTTGTTCGCTCCTACCAGGATGATCTGAGACACGCCGTCGCCTCGAAGATCGCAAAGCAGCATTGGATCCACAAAACCAGATCGACTCGAGGGATCCAGTTCTGTCTGAAAAATCTCCTGGAACACCGGCGGGCCGGAGCGGACAAGGCATTCGAAGTTCCGCGCCGAGATCGTGTTCGGGATCGGAGTGCTGGTCTTGGACGCGGCGACCTTCCAAGTGACCAGTAAATCACCGCTGACAACGGCCCGTTGCGACCGGGTCTCATTCAGCAGCTCCGCCGACACCGCGATGGTGGAGGTGGCCGCCAGGGGAGGTTCTGAGGGGCGGAACGCCGTTTCATTCCACCGCGTGCGGCCGAGTCGCCATCCGTCGTTCCGCCAGGCGTCAATGGCGGAGCGCCAGCTCGATGCGTCGAGAAACCCGCCCCCGACGTTCGTCACGGCATCGGCGAAAGTGATCTTTCGAATTCCATGGAGAAGTGTTCGAACCGAGTTGGTGGCGCCGAGTCGCAGTTCTCCAGGATCGAATTCCCCCAGCGCGTTGAGAGGCTCTTCAGAGCGGTTGAGTGAATTCCAAAGAGCTTGAAACACGTCCTCATGCCGCTGAGCTTCCAACTCCTGCCGCCAGATCGTCGCATCCGCCTTGCGTTCACGCTCTTCCAAAGCACGGAATGATTGTGCGTGCACCAGGCTGATGGCCCTCCCTCCCTGGGATTGCAAAGCGGACGGCGGCCCTTCGACGGGAGGAGGCAGACCTTGGCGCCATCGGCGCGCGATCAGCGCGCCCAAGAGCAAGAGCAGCAGAAAACCAAGCCGCCAATGGTGAGAACGAGACATCTCGTGAGACATCCTGCCTCTCGCTCGAGCGTTTGGGAATTGGTATTCTTCATGGGTTGAGGCGAAGGGACCCAAGGGTCTTAAAGACCCTGGCGACGGAGATGTCCTCAGGCTCCTTCCACCAAAAGCACCCCGCCGAGTTAGCAGACAAAAAGGCTTTCGGAATTGCATAGTGTCTTGGGTTATTGCAAAAACGAGCTCATGCTCTTGCGTCTCGTCCTCCCGATGCTGACCGCCCTCCTGGCGGGGTTGGTTGCCGGGTGTTCTCGCGACCCCGGAGCTGGATCTTCGCCCATCGTCAAACCGTCGGATTCAACCTGGTCTACGAATGATTCCGAGGCTTTCGAGATTTTGCCTCAAGTCGCCCAGGTGCCCACCTATTCCGGATCCAAGGATTGCAAGCAATGTCACGAGAAGCAGCACGTGAGCTGGTACCAGAGTTATCACCGGACCATGACACAGCTCCCTGTGCCCGGTGCAGTCCAGGCGGATTTCGACAATGTGACCCTAACGAATTCCGGCACGCGCTACGTTCTCAATCGCAAGAAGGATGAGTATTGGATTCGCATGGAGAACCTGTCTCCGGCGAGCGAGGATCCTCCCGGCCAGGAGGCTGAGGAAGTCCCGTTGGGTCTGGTTACAGGCTCGCATCACATGCAGGTTTTCTGGATCCCCGTGGGGTTGGGGAATTGCCAGATGGGTTTTCCGTTCACCTGGCTGATCCCTGAACGACGCTGGGTTCCCCGAAATACCACCTTCATCCGCCCGCCGAACTTAGAGCATCGTCCCGAAACGTGGAACCACGTCTGTGCCCGATGCCACGCCACTGCCACGCAACCCAATTATGATCGAACCACCAAGACGTGGAACACGCAGGTGGCAGATTTTGGCATCGCTTGCGAGGCTTGCCACGGTCCCGGTGAAAAACATGTGACGCAGCAACAGGAGCTTAGGCGATTGAAGCTGAGGCCCGATGCTCGAGGCACGAATCTTCTCATCGTGCATCCTGAGAAGCTCACCGCCTCGCGCGCTTCTCAGGTCTGCGGCTACTGCCATTCCATGAAATGGTTGGACCGTAAGGAAGGCTGGCCTGAGCATCCCTTTACCTATCGTCCAGGGCAGGATCTGGATCTGTCAACCCCGGTCATCCGTCCCAAGGAAATCGACCGCCAACCCTGGTTGCACAGCGTGCTGGAGAAGAATCCTGAGATTCTCAACGATTTTTTCTGGTCCGACGGAATGATCCGAGTAAGCGGCCGTGAATACAACGGGTTGATCGAGTCGCCCTGTTACAAAGGAGGCCAGTTTTCGTGCCTCTCCTGTCATAGTCTTCACAAGGGGGAACCAGATGACCAACTGGCGCATGATCGCAACACAGACAAGGCTTGCCTTCAGTGTCACGACCGGTTCCAAAAGGAATCGGAGCTGACGGCCCACACCCACCACCGTGCTGGATCAACCGGCAGCGCCTGCTACAACTGTCATATGCCTCATACTTCCTACGGCGTTCTAAAGGCCATTCGCAGCCATCAGGTGAGCAGCCCCAATGTCGCGGATCACCTGGCGACCGGTCGGCCCAATGCCTGCAACCTCTGTCACTTGGACAAACCGCTGGCCTGGACCTCACAAACGCTTTCCCGATGGTACCGGCACCCAATACCCCTTCTCAAGGAGGAGCACTCGACGCTGTCGGAAGCCGTGCGTTTGGGTTTGGGAGGAGATGCGGGACAACGGGCCCTGTTGGCTTGGCATTTCAGTTGGGAACCCGCCCTCCAGATTTCCGGAAAGGCTTGGACTGCTCCGGTGCTCGCCACGCTTTTGGATGATCCTTACGCAGCGGTCCGCTGCGTGGCGGAACGTTCGCTGCGGTTCGTGGACAAGCTCGTCCCCGCCGGCTATGACTTCACGCTGGATCCCGGTAGCCGCCCTGAGGTGAGCCCTGGCATCATCCGGAGCTGGGCGCTCACAGCCACGAATCTATCGATGCCTGCCGAGACAGGGGCCGACGCTTCGAACCCGTCCGGGACGCAAGAACGTTATGGGCGACTAGGAGCCCAGCGGGACCCGAGGCCGGTACGACTCAGGGAGTGACTTGCAAGAATTGGACAAGCGAAAATGGGCAATGAGAATGGCTCCAACTCCATTCTCTTTTTGCCTTCACCGCCCTCCGACCGTCATAGATCTCAGGGCATTGGCAGCCTGAGCGGCAGCGGGGCTAGTCGCCCCGGCCTCAGACAGTTTGTCGCGCACCTGCCTCGAAAGCACCATGAACTGGATGTTTTGCTCCTCGGTGGTGCAGGCATCCCGGACCTTGAACAGGGCGGCCATGGCCCCATCATAATTCTTTTTTTCAATGGCAGCCCAGACGTTGGTGGCCCCAGGCAAACCGGCCGCACCCGCAATCACATCGGGATCTTCCCCCGACTTCTTATTACAACCGGGGCTGAGACCCACAGCAACAAGGCACACTAGAAGGGAAGCGATTCTCGCGTAAGAACTCATAGTTTTCGAGCGGAAAAAAGGCGCCCCCAAATGCCTCAAGGAGCTTGAATTCGAACTTTTGAACCTTGAGGAACTCAGTAGCGCGGCCCGTTCAAGATATCGTTCGGGGCGGGGAGTTTCCTGGTGACCAACTCATAACACTTATTCCATTTGATCAGCTGGGCGCTGCCGCCGAACATGCCCACAACGGCACCGCCCGAAAGGTTTTTCGCTGTCGCGTAGGGAAGGCTGAGGTGGTTTGCCGCGCCGGAGTGGCGCAGGGAAAGGGTTTCTCCGATGGATTCAGGATTGTTCCCCGCGTCGTTGAAGAAGAACGAGTCGCTTTCGTTTTGCTCCCACATTTGCCAATCTGTTGCGTTAAAATTCGTCAGCTTGAACGTCTTGCCATCGGGCGATGGGGCCGCCCCTTTGCTGCCCACATAGCCGCCGATGGTTCCGTTCCAGCAATACGACGTGAGTTTCACGGGGCGTCCGAGCCAGAGTGTCTTGAAACGGCCACCGCCACGCTGCGCGACGTCCTTCGGGCACCACAACACTTTTTGGTCGCTGATAATCGGGCCGAGCTGGCTGATTTTGAAAAAAGCCAACTGATTGCTCCAGGCCGCTGAGTTCAGATCCTTCCCCGCGGCGGAGCCGGGCGTGTTGGGAAACCCAGGAAGACGTCCCGCATTCGCGGTGGCATAGCACCAGCCATCGGGGCCCGACAAATCCCCACCCCAGGTCGGATGGGCGTTGTAGTCGTTGTTGTCCGTGGCGTACATGTTGTTCGCCAGCAAAATTTGTTTGACGTTGTTAAGGTCCAAAGCCATTTGGGCTTTGTCCTTCGCTTTGCTGAGGGCCGGGAGCAACATGCCGGCCAAAATGGCGATGATGGCGATGACAACGAGGAGCTCAATCAGCGTGAACGCCAACGCGAATCCGCGAGGGGCGCGGTCTGTTTTCAAGTAACCGGGCTTGCTTCTCATAAATTTTTCGGGCTGTTCTGGGTTGGGACTCAGACCTGCTTACCACCCTGTTTTCACGCTGTCAAAACTTTTGACACTGTGCCCTCTCACGCTCACCCAGCCTCCACCATGAAGGCAGAATGCCTTCGTGCGTTCTCTGGCGCCCGCCGACCAGCGAATCTGAGGATCCAAACTGAGGTCAACCCATGTCCTGATAGGAGGGGTCGCATCCCGATGAACTCGCCTCCGCCTTGTCCGTCACGCGAAATTCAGCTTCGGCGATGCCGCTTCATGGTCCCAATTCCGAGGCGGTTTGGTATTGATGGACGCAACGTCTTTGATGGAAATCTGATTCCCTCGGGCCTTCACGGACTTCACTGATAATTCGCCGGGCTTGCAGGTCTGTTGGTTGATCTTTTGATGCGGTGCTGGCTTGTATTTGATGAACAAGTTGTCCGGCGTGTCGGGCGCAAAAAAGAGAATCTTCGATTTGGCAGGCACCAGCTCGTATTCCTTGTCCAGGATCGTGCCCCCGAAAGTAAACCTTTTCAGGTAGGTCGCGTCACCGTCGCTGTAGGCCAACGTCATGACTCGGTCCCTCTCGGGAATTGCGCAGTAAAGCACGTCCGGCCCGATAAACAGTTTCTCGGGCAGTTCAATCACTTTGTAATGCCCATCGCGAAACACCAGAAGAAGCTTGTCGAACTGGGAGCAATCGATCCGGAACTCCTCCCCAACCACCTTGTAACCGATGTAACCCTTCTCGCGGTCGTAGGCAGACTTGAAGCTCTTGAAGGCGACGTCTCGAGCTTCCACCTCGTCGTAGTTCCGCGTCTTGGTGAGGCGTGGATAGAGTGGTCCGTACTGAGCCAGAAGCTCTTCCAGATGGTGGATCGCATACGGGATGGGGGCTTTTAGATGTTTACGGATCCTGTCCAGCTCTGCGCGGACCTTCTCCATTTCTTCCCGATGCTTCTGAATGTCGAAAAGGGAGATGCGGCGGATACGCACCCCGAGTAGCATCTCCACATCGGGATCGGTGAGGTCGCGGTGCATCTCCTTCCGATAGGGTTTGAAACCCTGGTAGATACCCTGGGTAACCGCCTCGTTGGTTTTGCATTGCTCGATTTGTTTGTAGATTCTGTTTTCCACGAAGATGCGGACCAGGGTTTTAAAGTGGAGATCATCCTGGAGCTTGAGCTCGCGCAGTTCCAGGTCGCGCTTCAGGATGTCCAGCAGCCTCGCGGTGGTTTCTTTGAGGATTTCCGAGACGGTCATTTCGACAGGTCGGTTGTCTTTGATCAGGGCGATCCGGCTCGAGATGGTGGCTTCGCAGGCCGTGAACGCGTAGAGCGCGTCCACAAGTTGTTCGGCATCGATGCCAGGGGGAGCTTTGATTTCGATCTCAATGTCCTCCGCGGTAAAATCATTGAGGCTCTTCACCTTCAACTTCCCTTTGCGGGTGGCGTCTTCGATGGAAGCGATAAGCGATTCCGACGAGCATCCCGGGGGGATTTCCTTGATGACCACCGTGGACTCGTCCTTGATTTTGATCCTTGCCCGAACGCGTACACTGCCCAGTCCATCGCGGTATTCCCGGGCATCCATCAAACCGCCGGTGATAAAATCCG
>CANLCA010000002.1 GCA_947487925.1 Verrucomicrobiales bacterium
AGAATGCCAGCGCCACCCCCCGAGGCGATGCGACGCGCAGCCCCGCTCGACCCGACACCGCCAGCGGCACGAGGATCGGCACGAGGCCAATGGTGGAAATCGCCTGGCTCTGCTCGGCGGTGAGCGCGTTGCCGAGGAGTTTGGAAAGGACGGCCCACACCCCCCACGCGAGCAGCGCGGCAAAGGTCCAGAGCAACCAGCGCGGTTGTGCCTTGGCGTTCGTCTCGCTCATGGAAGTTCCTTCACGCGCAGATTGCGAAAGCGCACCGTCTTGCCGTCGTTGTAATTTTGCAGGCCGATGTAGCCAAAGGCGCTGCGCTGCTTCGGGTCGGTCCACGTCGTCACGAGTTTGCCGTTCATCCGCACGGCATAGCTGTGGCCGTCGCAAGCCAGTTCAAATTCGTTCCACGCACCGGCCGGGCGCGTATTGGCGTTCGTCGAAGCCTGGAACGGATAAATCGACCCGGTGCGCCACGTTGGATTCTCGGGATGCGGATCACCAATCTCCATCTCGTGCCCGCGCCTGACCGCCACCCACGGGTCGCTCCCCGGATTCGGGAAGCGCACGAAGACGCCGGAATCCGCAGTGGGCTGTTCCTGTTTGAATTCTCCGCGCAGGACCAAGTTGGTGAACATGCGGTTCGTGAACCACCACAAACCCATGCCGCCGGTCGCCGTCGCCACGCCATTCTCCAGTTTGAATGCACCCGGCCCGCATTGCACCCAGCCCGCGCGCGCGGGCTGGTCGAAAAGAGCCTTCCACTCCCCTCCGTCAGCCGCCTGCGCGAGGCCAACGCCCAGAGTCATCAACCCAATGGCGGTAAGTTTTAGGAACATGAATTGACGCCCAGTATGAAGCAGCCGCCGCCTGATACAATACACTTGAGTACAAAATGAATTGAGAAAGAGTTCAACCCGCAGATAGGCTGCGCTTCCTATGTCTCGCCATCCTTCCAAGCGAACCAGCCGCCGCGTGGCAGTCTGCGTGGACAAAAGCCGCAGCTACGTGGATGAACTCGCCGCGTATCACGCCGAGGGCATCCTTTACCACGCGCCACCTCGCCAGACGAACACCCGATGTGGTAGACTCCTTGCCATGAACCGCAAATTCATCGTCAACACCAGCACCGACATCCTCGGCTTCGCGGGCAGGCTCTGGCTCGCACTCATCATCGCCTTCCTGCTGGCTCGGCTGGCCGCTCTCCAAGCCGCCGATAAACCGCCCGAGCCTGCCCAGGCTGCTGCGATCACCGAGGACCTCGCGCTGAACTATCATCTCATGCATCCCGGCGGCGCCAGTTTGCCAGGCGATCCGAACGCGGCGTTTTATCTGGATGGCAACTACCATCTGCACTACATCTTGGCCCATCCGTGGAATGGAAAAGGCTCATTCGCCTTCGTCCACGTCACCAGTCCCGACATGCTGCACTGGACCTGGCAGCCCACAAAGCTCCAGCCTTCCTTCACCGGTCACGGCATGTTCAGCGGCACCGGTTTCATGACGAAGGAAGGTAAACCCGCCACCATCTACCACGGCCAGGGATCGGGCAAAAACCAGATCGCCATCGCGAAAGACCAGCACCTCTCCGCCTGGGAAAAGCCCTACCCGGTGGACGCGCGCAACGCCGACGGCACCGAGGCGAAGATCAACCATTGGGACCCCGACTGCTTCCTTATCGGCGATACCTACTACGCCATCTCCGGCGGTGAGAAGGTGCCGTTGCTGAAGTCCAGGGATCTCAAGACGTGGACACACGTTGGTGACTTCCTTCGGCATGACCTGCGCGACGTGGCCTACGGCGAGGACATCTCTTGCCCGAACTTCTTTCCCCTGGGCAACAAGTGGATGCTGCTGTGCATCAGCCATCACCTGGGCTGCCGCTATTACCTCGGCGATTGGGACGCGCAGGCCGAGCAGTTCGTGCCGCAGACCCACGGCCGGATGAACTGGCGTCGGGAAAATCAGAGCCTCTTTGGCATGCGGCAATGGCGCGTGGACTTCTTTGCGCCCGAGAGCCTGCTCACCCCCGATGGCCGCCGCGTCATGTGGGCCTGGCTCGCGACCCTCGGCCGGTCCGATGGCAAGATGGATAATCGCACCATCCAGTCCCTCCCGCGCGAACTCAGGCTGCCGGACGACGGTATCCTGCGCCTCAAACCTCTGCGGGAACTCGAATCGCTCCGCCACGACCCCGTCACCCTGCACGACCTCACTATCAGCGAACCCGCCAAAGACGTGCTACTCGATGTTGCGCCCGCCGGAACGAAGATCGCCACCCTGGACGGCGACGCCATCGAACTCCGGATCACCATCGCGCGCGCCCAGGCGGAGCGGAAACTCTTTGGCTTTACCCTGTTTGCCGACGGCAAAGGCGGCGGTCTGTCGATCCTGTTCCGGCCCGAGACCGGCACGCTGCGACTGGGGGCCACCGAGGCGCCATTCGCCCTCGCGGACCTCCCCAAGGGCGCGGACGTTGAGCTGCGAGTCTTCATCGACAAATACCTCGTCGAAGTGTTCGCCAACGACCGGCAAGCCATGCTCGCTGAGCACCCCGACTACCGCGGCAAGCCGGACCTAAACGCTTTCAGCGTCGGTGCACCCATCACGCTCAAGCAGGTCGAAATCTGGAAACTCAAGCCTACCAACCAGGGCTTCCGCAAAGCCCAGAAAAACCGCAACTGGGAACCGGCCACGAAGTAACAAAGATCCATGTTCTGGATAGCTCCATCTGAAATGGACACCACCGCCATGCTCGACGAAAGACCCGCGGAAAAGAATCTTTCCCCCTTGAACCTCAAGTCTCAGCTGTCCGTATGGCGGAATCGCTGATTGTTATGGTTGTGGCGAGGGCATCTCAGTATGAGGTCATGGATTCCGGGGCAAATGTCACGTACTCGTGTAACCCGTCCTTCTTCAAACTCCTCCTCATGGCGGGATGTTCCCGGGCTTTTCTCCGGCGATTGGATCGGGGCTCTTGACGGCAACCAACGCGGCGCAGTGAACCAGGGTTGGAACGACCTGAACGGGTCGAATCCCAACTTCGTTTAACCATGACGAATACTCCGCGACACTGTAGGCGCGGCCTTCCGTGACGCTGAACAAGGCGGCCGAATACAGGGCTATGGGGAGGGGGCCGTCCAGGCTGTCGTCTAGAAACACATCGTGAACGACTAGTCGCGCCCCCGGGGCCATCGCCTCTGAGCAACGTCTCAAGAGCTTAAGGCATTCTGGCAAATCCCAATCGTGAAGCACATTTGAAAGCAGGATGACATCGGCACCGCGCGGGAGCGGGTCCATGAACATGTCACCTGGCACAAGTTCCACTCGATCCCCAACTCCGCTTTCCGCCGCGAACTCGGCCGCGACGCGCAGGACTTCGGGCCGATCCAGGACGATAGCTTTCAACCCGGGATTCTTTCTGAGGAACGCGATGCTATAGATCCCGGTGCCTCCGGCCACATCAAGTAGCAGCCGAGCTTGCGAGAGCGGGATGGCATTTGCGAGCGAGGGGGCCACGTTTTTCGCCCGGCCTGCCAGGGCGAGCGTGAACGCGCGCGCGCTGGAGGTTTCGTCCATGGCTGATTTCAGCCCGTCGCGGAAGATGAACCCCACACCCTGCTCGCTTGGTTTGGACCCTTTGGGTCTGTTTGTCTTCAGGCGATCTGTCATCTCGAGTACTCCGGGGGAATCGGCTGCCAGGGAGAAATAGTCTCCCACGTAGTAGGGACTTTTGCTGAGGAGATGAGCACGCGCCAGGGCCGTGAGCTGCAGGGTGCCGTCGGGGGCTTCACCGAGCATTTTCATGGCGCGTAGGGCTGTGACAAGCACATGCATGGCGCGCTCCGCCAGCCGCAAGGTTCGACGCAGGTCGTTCCAGCTTCTGGGGCCTTCGGAGAGGAGATCAAACAGCCGGAGATGAGCCACAGCCGAGACCAGAAGTTCTGTGGCGAAACTGCCACGAAACAGCTCGAAGACCTGGGCTGGATCGAACTCGGGTGGCGTCTCCGGGACGACCAATTCAGAAGAAGTGTTGCGATGTTTCGACGGCATGAGCCCTAGGGTTGTTCGTTTGAAAACAAATAATGAAGATCTTCAAGGGACAAGCTTCCGGCGAATTTCTCTTCTCCCAAGACATCCTCTGCGAGGGCTTTTTTGCTGCGCTGCATCAGGCGGATCTTTTCTTCGATCGTGTTCTTTGCGAGCAGACGATAGGCGATGACCTTGTTCAGCTGGCCGATGCGATGCGTGCGATCAATGGCCTGATTTTCAACCGCCGGGTTCCACCACGGATCGAACAAGACCACGTAGGAAGCGGCGGTCAAGTTCAAGCCGAACCCGCCTGCTTTGAGCGACAACAAGAACACCGACGCACCCTCGCGGGAATGAAAGTCTTCAATGAGCTTTCCCCGGTTTTCGGTCTGCCCTGTCAGCATGAAGTGATGCCATGTTCGGCTGGTCAGTTCCTTCGAAACCAGGTGCAACAGTTTTACAAACTGGCTGAAAACCAACACTTTGTTACCCTCCTCAAGGATTGGTTCCAGCAAATCGACCAAGGCGGAAAGTTTTGCGCTTTCGCCTTGGTCATCGTCTTCTTTCACAAGAGCGGGGTGGCAGCAGATTTGCCGAAGACGCATCAGCGAGGCGAGGAAATGGAACCTGAACTGGTCCAGGTCGTTCGTGGTTTTGACGTTCAAAAGCAACTGCTGGGCGTATTTGAATTCGGCCCGGTACAACGCGAGTTGTTCCCCCTCGAGCTCGCAAAAGATGTCTTCCTCGATGCGGTCCGGCAGGTCTTTGGCGACCTGACCTTTAGTCCGGCGGATGAGGAAGGGCCTCGTTCTGGCGGACAATCTTTTTCTGGCCCAAGGATCTTCGTTGCTTGCGAAGGTTTTCACGAACTGCTGCTGGTTTCCAAGAACCCCTGGCATTGCGAACGCCATGAGACTCCACAGATCCAGAAGCCTGTTTTCGATCGGAGTGCCGGTCAAAACGAGACGGTGCGAAGCGCGCAGCGTCCGGGCGATGCTTGCGGTTTGCGATTGTGGGTTTTTGATGAACTGGCCCTCGTCGAGAATGGCCGCGAGCCAATCGACGCGCGGGACTGCGGTGGCCAAAGAACGCAGTTGGGCGTAATTGATGACCACGATGTCTTGGTCGATCGCGGACGTTGCGAACGCCTCCGATTCGCCGCCGGCAAATACCAGCACTTTGAGCTCTGGGCAAAAGCGAGCGGCCTCGCCCTGCCAGTTGTGGGCGACTGATTTCGGGCACACCACAAGACTCGGTCGTTTCTCATCCGGGGTGGATTGTTTCAGCCAGACGAGCCAGGTCAGGGTCTGAAGTGTTTTACCCAGCCCCATGTCATCCGCCAGAATGCCTCCAAACCGGTTGGTGCTGAGATAGGCCAAAAAATGAAATCCCTCGAGCTGATAGGGGCGGAGCTCGGCCTTGATGGACTTAGGAAACGCTGGCACCACGCGTGCTTGCAGCTCCTTTTTACGCTCTCGTATTTGGTCGATCGTGTTCTGCGGCAATAGCGACTCAGCAGAGGGATCGGCCAGTTGCAGGGTGTGCATTCTTTGTGGGGCAGACGAGAGGTCTCGAGGACTCAACCCCAACCGGGCGATCTGCTCATCCTCAGCCTCCGAGATATTGAAGTGCATTCGTTTCCAACCTTTTTCGGGCAAGTTGACGAATTTTCCGCGAGCATCCAGCAACAGCTTTATTTCGTCCGCAGTCAGCAGGGTGTCGTTGACATCCACCGTCACTTTGAGATCGAACCAATCTATGTCCACCGGGGAGCAGTCCAGCTTCACGGTGGCTTGAACCGGGACCTCATCCAACCCTTGCAAATCCGCCGGCAAACGCACTTCAACATCCCTTGGCAATCCCGCCAGCCAGGCGGCGAAAAGCTCGGGAAACTTTTTGGTGATACGAACTCGATAATGATTCTGAAAATAGTCCCAAACCGCCTGGATAGGTTCCAGCACCGACGGGAATAAGGCGAGGCTGGAGCGGTCGAACCGGATAAGTCCTGGAGGAGCCTTGGAGGGTTTCTGGCGTTTAGTAGCCGGTTGCCAGCTATTTCCGACGAATGATTCGAGCATGCCGCTTTCGGGAGTTCCGGCTTGGATCTCGAGCAGGAGCACTTGCGTGCTGCTGTAGTTGCTCGGGCGCACGACGGAGCACGTCATGAAAACTTGCAAACGTTCTTCGCGGACTTTTTGGCGAAGTCCGGCCGGCAGTTCCACATGCATCCGCGACAGCAAGTTCAAGCCTGGAGTGGTCTCAACTGCCTCTTTTGGAATTTTGTTTTCAGTTCCTGGTTTGAGGATGCCGACACACGGGTCTGGACCTTCGTAGATCGAGTCGGTGGTGATGTAGAGGGGCGGAATACCTAGGATGGCCTGGACTGGCGGCGTGAGGTGGGCACCGTTTTTAAAGGCGAGTTGCAACGAGTAGTCGTCGTCCTCGTCTTTTGGTTCCTGAACGAGCCACAACAGCTGCTCTTGAGTTGGCCGTTCGAAGGGTTCTCCAAGGCTGGTCACCACGCGGTCGTGCAAGCTGGGATTACGCAGAATCTGACCCAACCACCTTAAGTCCTCGGCAATTTGAAAATCGAGCGTGGATTTGTCCTTCAGGTGCATCAGTCTCGAAAGCACCTCCCATAAAGGGGTGGCGTTCGGGACGATCTGGAGTTGGTCCGTATTGAAGGCGCCCAGGAGGCGTTGGAGGGCTGGTTTGGTGGGTTTAGAAAAGTCGCTTTCGGTGGCGTATCGGCATTCGAAACCCGCTTGGTCCGGCGTTAGCTTCAAGCGAATGTCGAGCAGCGGCATCTGTGCGAGGGCTGGCTTTGTCAGCTCTGAAGAGAGCAGGGTTTCCCAGCGTTTGATTTCCCTGGAACGATGCCAGCCTCGGATTTCGGGTTCTATCTCCTCGCTCAGGGAAAGCTTATGCATGTACTCCGGCAGTTTGAAGCCGGCCGACTTGAGCGTATCCGCAAGCGACAGCCAGAAATGGAAGTCCGACCTGCTCTTGGGCATGAAGACGGCCATGGAGTCCCACGTGTTCAGGCCTTGTGGATAGGGAAGGCCGAGCAAGTTTGTCAATTCCCAGGTTCCGACGCAGCCGGACTGAAGAACCTTTTCCTTGATCCGGCGCACGCCGGCCATGCAGCGGAGTTCTTTTCGTCCCAGGGGCTTTCCCAGCATCTGACTGAAATGGCTCTCGATTGAATCGGGAACGTAAGAGACGCCCGTTTTGCCGGCCTCCAGAAGTTCTGTGAGTTGCGTTGACTCCATCGCCAACGCCATTGCTGCGACGTGCCGACACAGCATCTGTCCGCACGTGCATTGCGAGAGCCATTGTCGATTTTGTTGGAAGATCGAAGGTTGCTCCGTGCGATCGTCCACCACCACCCCTAAATACTCATCCTCGCTATCCACGCGTTGGATGCTCTTGACAGCGCCTTTGAGGAACAACTCCCTGCCAACGACCCGCGCATGCTGCGAGAAAGGCAGGCGTGAGGCCATGTCTCTAACACTTTTATCGATCTTTTGTTTTTTCATGACTCACCCGTCGAATCGAGGCATTGCCCACATTGGATGCGATGTTTGACGCAGTAGGCGGCGTTGACGACATATTTCTCCGCCCATTCTTTTAGGCGGCTGCGTTCCTCTTCTCGGAGGGGTCGGATGACCTTTGCGGGGGATCCTAGGACCATGGAGCCGTCCGGAATTTTGGTTCCCGGGGTGACCAGCGCATTGGCCCCGATCAGGCATTGGTTTCCGATGACGGCACCATCGAGGACTGTGGCGCCCATGCCGATCAGGCATTCATTTCCGATGACGCAAGCGTGGACAAGGGCGCCATGTCCGATGGTGACGTAATCCCCCACCACGCAAGGGAGATCGTCGGCGAGGTGCAGCACCGCATTGTCCTGGACATTGGAATAGCGACCCACCTGAATGAAATTGATGTCCCCGCGCAGCACGGCGTTGTACCAGACGCTGGAGCCGACACCGAGGCGGACATCGCCCAGAACCACGGCGCCGCGAGCGACGTAAACGCCTTCGGCCAAGGTCGGTTGCCGACGCAAAAACAAATCGAGCCGTGCCAAAAGTGCATCCATGTTTTGGTGAACCCAGTTGTTGCCGTAGGACGAGAGTTTGCTATTCGGACGACTCAAGCGGGGCGGCAGCCCGCGATTCGATTGCCAAGCACGTTCTCCCTGGGTGTGGGAGTTCCGCGCTTTGCATCGGGACGCGAACTAAAATCCGACGATATAAATGCTTGATAGGTTAGATTAAAGGGGCCAGGAGAAGTTCGGCAAACGAATAAACCTTAAAACGGTGGTTGGACGGTGTGAAAAAGCGCTACGGGCGATTGCCTTTTGAAGGATCGAGAGACAGACCGTGGGATAGAGCGATCCCACGGCCCTTATGGAGTGTGACTTCCGCTTCTTGGAGCGCTCAGCGACTCGGGGGCTACCTGCCCCAATGAGCTCGATGATGGGAGTGGAAGAGGGGTCCCGGATGGGTTCGATGGATCCCGAAGGGGGCGGATTGATACGATCGATAAACGAACCGGGGTGGGGCGACGTAAACCATCGTGTTCGGAGGTCCGTAGACCGCAGGGGGTTGCCCTGCGCAGATTGGCTGTGGAGCGGCCATGAAGACCATCGGAGCGGGCTGGCAAACCGCCGGAGCAGATCGTACCACGGTGACCACTTGCGGAGGGTAATAGTAACGGGCGGGGACTGGCTCAACCGCCCTGGACAGGACCGACGCTGCAAAAACGCCGGTCAGGACCTTGCCGGCAACCGCCCATTCCCGATCTCCGGCGTTGAGTCCCACTGTGCTGCTGTGAACCAACGCCGCCATTGAGAGTGTCAAAACTGCTGTTTTCATAAGGAGAGTTTTTGTTGTGAACCCCTGGTCGAGTTCGACTAAACGGCTGGCTATTTATTCAACGTGGCTCTAGGGTTGGCTGGAGCAGCCGTGGTGGGATCCCGGTGTGCCACAGCGGCTGAGTTTGATTTATGAGCGCGGGTCACCAGAGTGGGGATGGGCAACAGAAACACCCTCGGCCAAAACGGCGTGTCCCCCGTTCGTTCAAGGAGTTAACACCCACCAACGCGTTCAATCCTCGCACCTTTTTCCACGAGATGGTTTGGAAGGCGCTCGTCACCCGCCGTGTGGGTAGCCATAAGACCCCTCAATACCCCGAACTGAGCGGAGACCAGATGGCTCTTACCTGGATCGGGCACGCTTCGTTTTTGGTGCAGTTTCCAGGGCTCAACGCCCTGATAGACCCCAATTTTGCCAACTGGTTGTTTCTGCTGAAACGGCTGAAGCGCCCCGGGCTCAAGCTCCAGGATCTTCCGCCCATCGACCTAGTTTTGCTGACGCACGCACACTTCGACCATTTTCACCGTCCGAGCCTCAAGAAGCTTGCGTCGCCGAAGATTGCGGTGGTTCCATGGGGCGTGGGGGACTTGGCGCGAGGCCTTGGTTTTGGACGCATCATCGAACTGGAATGGTGGGACAGTTTCTCGAGTGGCGATTGGAAAGTGACCCTTACACCCTGCAAGCATTGGGGTGCACGGGTCCTAAGGGACCACCACCGGGGTTATGGGGGATATTTACTGGAATATCGTGGACGCCGCATTTTTCACGCTGGCGACAGTGCGTATTTTGAGGGATTCAAGGAGATCGGTGAGCGGGCACCACCTGAGATTGCGCTGCTTCCCATCGGCGCTTATTTCCCGGATTCCTTCCGCAACGTGCACATGGGTCCCGACGAGGCGATGAAGGTTTTTCGGGATGTGCGGGCGGACCTGCTTGTGCCGATGCACTATGGAAGCTTTAAGCTTTCGTTCGAGTCGATGGATGAGCCACCGAGATGGCTGATGGATCTGGCGCATCGCGCGGGTCTGCAGGACCGCGTGCGCATTCTAGAAGAAGGTGTTCCGGAGGTGTTCTGAGCCCGCCGTGGGCTGGGGTGAAGGAGGGGTCGACGGCTGCTCGGGACACGCGCACTGCTGTCACGCCGGCTTTGGATCTTGTGGAACGTTTCCAGGTTCGATTCAATGCGGCTTAGAAATGGCTGAGCATGGTCAGAACAAGGCGAGTTCCTTCCGCAGACCCCAATCGGGGGCTCCAGGGCGGACCCCCCATGTCTACAAGGTATGCGACCAGATTACGGAATGGGTGCTTTATTTTTCCATCGTGTTCGCTCCTTGGGCTTTTGGCACCACCAAGCCGCCGGAAATCTGGATCCTGGACGCCACGGGCTACCTTCTCGGAATTCTCTTGGTGACGAAGTGGGTCTTGAGATGGCGGCTGGGTTACGCCCCTTCGCGGTGGTTGGATACGCAGGGGGGAAGGCTCGCGACGGTGGCGCGGAACACGACATGGATGCTGGCATTTCTGACTGGGTTGCTTTTGTTCTATTGCGTGGTCAGCGCGCTGAACGCCCGAGCCTCCATCGACAGCAGCACGGACCGTTTTGTTTATAACAGCCACGCCATTCTATGGTTGCCTCATAGCTTTGATTACCCTGCCACCTGGCAGTATGCGGCCCATTACCTCGCGTTCGCGTGCACATTCTGGGCTGTTCGGGATTGGTTGCTGGGAAGGACGAGCCGCGAGCGCCGCTTCGTTCTCACAGACCCGGCAGGAGCCGTTTCGCCGAGCGTTCGGGAGAGCCTTAAGGCCAGCAGCGATGGCGAAGCGCGGCTTCCCGGAGAGCTGCCAGATCGCTTGCGTCGATTGTTGTGGGTGATTTGCATCAACAGCACACTGCTCGCCTTGGAATCAATCCTCCAACGGCTGAGCGGCACCAGCAAATTGCTTTGGCTGGTTGAGCCGCTTTGGAATAAAACGGAGGAAAGTCAGTTTGGTCCGTATGCCTACCGGAGCAACGCCGCTCAATATTTGAACTTGGCATGGCCATTGTGCCTTGGGTTTTGGTCGCTTTTGCGTCGGGAGAACCGGTTGCGTGTGGGTCTTCGCTCGCGCGTCGGCGGGAGCGCGCACGTGGTTTTGTTGCCGTGCGCGGTGCTCTTGATGGCGGCCCCCATCGTCTCAACCAGCCGTGGCGGCGCCCTCGTCGCCGGCGCCGGAATCATTACTGCGGTCGTCATTCTCCTCGCTGCAAATCTACGTTCCGCGCGGTGGGTGCGTGTGGGTATCATGGTTTGGTTTCTGACGGTGATCGGCTTTTCTGGCTACCTTGGTTGGCAGCGTTTGCAGCTGCGCCTCCATCGCTTATTTGAGGACGATTCGATGAGCGGGCGAACCCAGATCTACGAGAACTCCAGGCGCATGCTCGAGGATCACAAAGTGTTTGGCATCGGCCCCGGAGCCTTTGCCACGGTCTACAAGTTTTACAGGAAACCGGGTCAGATTTGGCAGGCTTGGGTTCATGATGATTGGTTGGAGTTTGCCATCACTTTTGGCTACGTCGGGTTCAGCATTCTGGTCTTGGTTGTTTTGCTGATCGGGTCGAGGTGGTTTGCCAGCAATGGGGTTTTTGTGCCGTGGGAGTTCATGGCGCTCTCCTACATTGGCCTTGTTGGTTGCCTTCTCCACGCGAAGTTCGATTTTCCATTCCAGGTGCATTCGATAGTGCATCTCTTTGCGGTGATGTCGGCGATCGTGTTTTGCATTCGCCGCCACGGCTCCCCTTGAGGGCTGGCCCGTGATCATGAACCTGCCGCCGCGCAACTGGTGTTTGAGGTTTCCGCGGTGTTGCCTTCTCGTGGCCGGAGCGGCGCTATTGTGTTTCCTTCAACCTCTTGCGCGGCTCCAGGTTGACACCCAGACCAGGGTGCTTTTGGAGGGCGATCAAAGAAATCTCTCCAGCTACGAGAAAGTGATGCAGATCCTCGGAAGCGAAGCCGTCCTGGTGGTCTCGATGGAGCATCCCAATCTTTTTTCACCTGAAGGAATCGGTGCGGTGCGACGGGTGAGCGAAGCTTTTTCCTCGATGCCAGGAGTTGCCGACGTGAAGAGCCTCACGCATTCCGTGAAGCCGGTTCGTGACGGTTTCTCCTTCAAAATGGAGCCCTTGGTTGGAGGTGAAACCAAGGCCGCGTTGGCGGCATTGCGCGAGTTCTCATTGAACCATCCACTGATGAAGAATGTGATGGTGTCGGCGGAGGGGACTCACACGTTGCTGACCATGACGTTCCGTCAGGACACCTCCTCGCCCTTGGCCCAGCGAGGCCTTCGCCGGGAAGTCGAACGGATCCTCGAGCCCTTCCAAAGGGAAGGTCTTCGTTTCACTTTGCTTTCCATGCCCCTGATTGAGGATGAACTACGAGCGGCGTTCACGAGGGATGTTCGATGGATGATTCCTTGCGGAGTCGTTTTGGTGAGTGGGATCCTTTGGCTGGCATTGCGTTCTTGGAGAGCGCTTCTTCTGATCGTGCTGAACCTGAGCTTTGCTCTGTGTTTCGTTCCCGGATTGTGGATCTCCCTCGGTTTCAGGCTCACGGTGTTTTCCGTGATCCTGTTCCCGCTGATGGCAGCGATTCATCTGACCCTGCTTTTGCACCTTTACCTTGGGGTGCAGCGAGCATGGCGCTCGGGATTACGGGGGGTTGAAGCCCTATCAACGACGCTAACTGAGGTTCGAAAACCTTGCGCCTTTTCCACGATCACCGCTCTCTTCGCCTCGCTGTCCTTGGCCTTCAGTGAGGTCGGACAGATCCGTGACTTTGGACTGATGGCGGTGGTGGGGCTGGGCCTCATCCATGGGCTGACATTTGGTCCGGGAGTTAGCCTTGCCGCTTATTGCTTCGATTGGACTTGGGGGCTCACGCCCGGCGTGGACTCGCCCGAGTCGTCTCGTGCCACGCTGGTGCCGTCGTGGCTGGATATGGTGCGACGGCGCAGGTCCCTCATCCTGATGACGAGCCTTGGCCTCATGCTGCTCGGCGCCCTGCTCTCGGGCAGAATCCGCACCGACCTTCGTGCGGTGGAGTTTCTCTCCAGGAGCAGCCCTACGAGATTGGCTGTTGAAGAACTCGATCGTGTGTTTGGCGGAATCAATGTCGTGCAAATCGAGTTCGATTCCGGGCGCGCTGGGGGCGTGAATGATCCCCAGTTTCTTCGCTATCTCGAGGGTGTCCAACAGATGGCATCTTCGCATCTCGATTTCTCTGGCGCTTACGCCTATCCACAGGTGTTGGCGATGATGCATGAGATTTGGGAAGGGGGTCGGCCAGGTACGTTCCGGGTGCCTGAGAGCGGGGTGTTGCGCGCGCTTTTCGTGGCGGCGTTGGACGCCGGGCAATATCCATTTCTGCGAGCCTTAGCAGACCAAGAGGGACGTGTCGCCTACCTGGTGCTGCGATCGCGCGACATGCCAGTCGGACGCTATCTGCAAGCTGTCGATGCGGTCCTGAGGAAGGCTGGAAAATCCAGACCGAAGGGAGTTCGAGTTTCCGCGCAATCTGGAATTCACACGATTCTCGAGTCTGACAGGAAGATTGTTGAGAGCCAGTTGCGTAGCGTTGGGTCGACATTCTTGATGATATTTCTTTCTCTGGCGGTGCTGTGGCGTTCTTTCACGCTTCCATGGCTTTCGTTGGCGACGAACGCGATTCCCCTTTCCGTAGTGGTGTCGCTGGCTGCCTTGTTCGATGTTCCGCTGAACTCGATCACGATCTTGGTGGGTGCAATTTCGCTGGGGATCATGGCAGATGATTCGGTGCATCTGTTGACGGCGTGGCGTGGTCATGGGCGAGCGGGGTTGGGTCCGGGGGAGGCGATGAATGTGACCTACCAGGCTCTCGCGCGACCGGTTGTTTACACAAGCTGCGTGATGGTAGCTGTTCTCCTGTTGTTTTCGCTTTCGTCCTTTCCCCCGGTAGGGCATTTCGGGCTGCTGTCTGCCGCAGGTCTCGTCAGCGCTGTATGGGCTGTTCTCTCCTTCCTGCCGGCGATGCTTGTCAGCCAGGACCATTCATGAAATCTCAAGTCTCGATCTTGAAACGCCTCCGGGGTCGAGTGGCCGCCGGCTCCGGGTTGCTCACCCTGCACGCAGGTCGACTTCGGCTCGAGGCCGAGTCGCTCGAGGGAGGGGTCTTCAGAATCCGTGTCATTCGAGTAGAGCAACCGACATTGAAGGGCCCATCTGTCGGTGAACCCCAGCGGAATTCTGGCTCCTGGGCCATTGTTAAGCGGCCTCCGACGGATTGCTCGAGCCGGACGCGCAGGCTTGGAGGCACCGTGTTTCTGACGGGTTCTCATGGCTCGCTGGAGATCAAACTGAAGACAGGTGAAATTGTTTTGAAAAGCGCGGATGCCACCATTCTGTTGCGGACGTCTGCCGGGGCTCTTCGCTTCTTGGATGGCTCACCACGGGTTACGTTTTCGCTGGCAGCAGGCATCGGGTGTTTCGGCCTCGGTGAGTCGACGGGACCACTGGACCAGCGGGGGTTGGTTCGGGAGTTTTGGAACATCGACGTGCTAGGCCATAGTCCTGCGATTCATCCGGGTTTGCGAGGCCTGTATGTTTCCATTCCCTTCGTTTTGTTGAAAGGGCCCAGGAGTAGTTGCGGTGTGTTTTGGGATAACCCGGGCAAGCAAACTTGGGACTTGGGGCAGACCAATCGGAACCAATTAAAACTCTCGGCCGATACGGGAGAAGTCGATTTGTTTTTGTTCCCCGGACCCGATCCTTGCGAAGTGGTCACTGCGTTTACGCGCCTTACCGGATTCCCTCCAATGCCTCCGCTCTGGGCTCTTGGTTATCAACAATGCCGATACAGCTATGAATCCGAGGAGAGGGTGATGGAGATCGCGCAATGCTTTCGAACCAAACGGATCCCGTGCGACACCTTGTACCTGGACATCGACCACATGGACGGATACCGAGCCTTCACTTTCGGGAGTTCATTCCCACATCCTGCCCGGATGTTGCGGAGGCTGAGCCGGCTCGGTTTTAAGGTCGTGGCTATTGTCGATCCAGGGGTCAAGGAGGATGCTGAATATGGAGTATTCCAGCGGGGGGTTGAGGAGAGGGCTTATGTTCGCTCGGGCAACGACGGGCCCGATCTGACAGGGGAGGTATGGCCGGGGAAGGCTCGATTTCCGGACTTTCTGAATCCGCGCGTGAGAGCGTGGTGGGCTAGGGAACAGGCGGCCTGGATGCGAGTGGGGATCCGGGGTATCTGGAACGACATGAACGAGCCTGCTAATTTCGCATTGCCCAGCAAAACACTGCCTTTGGATGCTGAGCATCATACCGATTTTGGAAACCAAGTGCACGCTGCGGTGCACAACGCTTACGGCCTGGAAATGGCGCGTGCCTCTCGAGACGGATCACTTCTCTACGATCCTGATCGGCGTCCGTTTGTGCTGACCCGCGCTGGTTACGCGGGCGTGCAGCGGTTCGCCGCGGTCTGGACCGGCGACAACTCTTCTTGTTGGGAACATTTGGCGGATTCGGTGCGGATGCTGCAAAACCTCAGCCTGAGCGGAGTCTCATTTTGTGGGAGCGACGTCGGTGGTTTCCTCGACAACGCAACCCCAGAGTTGTTGGTTCGATGGTTGGAACTAGGTGTTTTCACTCCTCTTTTTCGGAATCACTCAAACAGGGGCACTCTCCCTCAGGAGCCCTGGGCTTTCGGTGCTGAAGTGGAGAGGCTTGGTCGGCGCTATTTGGAGTTGCGATACCGATTGCTTCCGTATCTTTATGGCTTGTTTGCGGAAGCCAGCCGCAGTGGAACCCCGGTTTTGAGGCCTTTGTTCTGGCATTATCCAACGTGTCTTGCTTCGGGAGGGTGCTCAGACGCATTTTTGTTGGGTCGGGATCTGCTTGTTGCTCCTATCACCCAACAAGGTGCGACGGCTCGTTCTGTATTTTTGCCAGAGGGAGTGTGGTTCGATTTTTGGACGGGGGCACGATTGGAGGGGGGTCGGCATGTGGTCGCTTTGGCGCCCTTGAATATCATTCCGGTATTTTCGCGAGGCGGCGGAGTGGTGCCGATGGGCCCAGTGCAGCAGTTTGTGGGCGATGTGAAATCTGACTGCTTGGAGGTGCACTTGTGGCCCGAGGGAAAAGGCCAGTTTTTGTGCCACGAGGACGATGGGGTCAGCCTCAAGCATGCGGCTGGCGAGAGTTCCTCGTGTCTCATTGAGACCAATTCAACGGAAGCCGGAGGGAGCGTGATTGTTAACCCGCGGTCTGGCGAGTTTCGGAGTCGCTACAAGACATTGCGTTTGGTGTTTCGGGGTGCCTGGAATCATGGACTTCGTATCCAGATGAATGGGCGTGAGGTGCCGTCCCAGTTTGTGAAGCGGAACCGCAGCGTGATAGTTGAAACACCTTGGCGTGACGATGGCTCGTCCATCGTGATCCACTGGTTACGGTCCTGATGTCCTTCATTGCCAAGTTTGATAAGGGATGAGGTTCCATTCCTCGAGGAGGTTTGCGGGGATTTCCTTGAGGAACATCGACTTGGCAATTGGGATGACGCCCACGCCACGTTGGATTCGGCAGAGCGGATAGACGAGATACAATTCCCTCATGGCGCGTGTGACCGCGACGTAAAACAATCGGCGTTCCTCTTCCAGGGCTCGTTCTGATGCCATCGACCGTTTGGAGGGGAAGAGATCGTTGCCGAGCATGATCACAAAGACCGCCTCGAACTCGAGTCCTTTGGCCTGATGCACGGTGGACAGACGGAGCCTTGGTTGGTTTTGTGCTTCGACACTTTCCGTTTCGGCCTCCACATTAGTGAGCAACGATACCTGAGTGAGGAACTCAACCAGTCCGTCGAATTGTTCAGCAAAGTCGGCGAGCCCCTCGATATCCTCCTGTCGTTTTTCCGAGTTTTCATAATTCGCGGCGAGGTGATTCTTGTAGAGCGTATCAAGCAGGGTTCTCAGGAGGGTGCCTGGTTTCAGACCCTCAGCCGGCCCTTGGACCTGCGCGAACGTAGCCGCCACTCGAGCCCAGTCGGCCGCGGCCTTTTTAGGAACTTCCGCGGAGGCGAGTGCCATGGCATGAGCCAGTCGGAGCCCAGGGGACTGGTCCGACTCGCTGAGGTCCAGTGGTCCGCTTGTTTCGAGGTGGGTTCGTGTTTTCTTCCAGAGCTTTTCGGCGCCTTTATCCGCGATCCCTGGCATCAGCGTGATCAGTCGCTTGAAAGCCACTTCGTCCAGGGGATTAGCGATCCATTTCAGGTAGGCGGTGATATCTTTAATGTGGGCTTGTTCGAAGAAACGGATCCCGCTGGTGATACTGAAGAGGATGCCCTCACCCTGGAGGGCCAGCTGCAATTCCAACGCATGAAAATGGGCGCGGTAAAGAACAGCGATTTGGTCTAGTGGAACCTCTCGGCACACCAGTTCCTTGATTCTGGCCACAATGAAGGCCGCTTGTTGTTGTCCTTCCTCGCATGGGATGATCGCCGGCTTTGGGCCCGCTGGCGACACCGCCTCAAGTTTCTTGGAAAACTGCTCGGTGTTGCGTTCGATCACGGCGTTGGCGACGTCGAGGATTTGGGGCGTGCTGCGGTAGTTCTTTTCGACTCTGAAGATGCGTGTGCCTGCGTGCCGGCGTGGGAAGTCGAGAATGTTTTTGAAATCTGCACCACGCCAGGAATAGATGCTCTGCGCGTCGTCTCCTACGACCATCAAATTATTGTGTCGGGCGGCCAGGATGTCCACGATTTCGCCCTGAACCTTGTTAGTGTCTTGATACTCATCCACCAGGATGAATTGAAAGCGATTCTGGAGAAGTTCGCGCACGGCTTCTTGTTCCGTGAGAAGCTGGTGCCACTTGACCAATAAATCATCAAAGTCCATGACTTGCGCCGCTTTTTTTTTGAGGTTGTAAGAATCAAAAATCGACTCCAACCAGGCCTCGCTCGGGCAAGCTTCTAGGAGCTCGGGTTTGGCGGCCCATTGTTTAATCGTCATTCCCTGGTTGAGCGCCATGGAGAAGTGCTCGGCGAGTTGTTCGGGCTTTGGGAACTGTTGTGGTTTGGGCCCGCCATATTCGCTCAGGCAGCTTTTGATCAATGCCGTCGCGTCTTCACGATCCAGAATGCTGAAATGCGGCTCGTAACCAAGCAGTCCGCCATGGGACCTGAGGATGCGGGCCCCAACGGAATGGAAAGTACCGCCTGAAATCCCGAGCTTTTCCGACCCCACGAGCTCCCGCACACGACGCATCATCTCCTGGGCGGCTTTGTTCGTGAACGTGAGCAGGAGGATCATCTCCGGTGGCACTCCTTGCTCCAACAGAAATGCCACCCGATAAGTCAGGGTTCTTGTTTTCCCAGAGCCGGCTCCCGCGATGACCAACGCCGGGCCAGGTGAACAGGTCACCGCGGCGTGCTGTTGCTCGTTAAGCTCTAGAGCGTAATCGATCTTCAGATCAGCGGGTGATCGGAATGTGGGAAGAGCGTAATCCCGTGGCATGCTGCCCATTACACTTTGATGGGATCCGGGATTCAACCAGAAATGCCCCGCACAGCGGAGCTGGACTGAGTTCGCCTCGGTCTGGGCGCATCACGGAAGCCACATTGGAACGGAAATCGAGCGTCTTTCGCCACACTCAGGTGGGACAGGACACTTGAGTCTTTAAGTGTCCCCTGAGACGAGCAACGTTGGCCTCGATGCGTTGCATGTACCAATTATCATCCTCTTCCAAAGACTTGCTCAGGTAGCGATACACGCCGTCGAAGTCGCGCTGTATCTTTCCCAGCACGTATTTTTCCCAGAACATGGGTGTCTTCTCGAGCAGGTCAGCGGGGCTCGAAAACAGGCCTGTGGCGTTAGGGTTGCCGGTTTGATAGCGGGCGGCTTCTGCAAATTCTTCGAAAAGGATGGGAAGTTTCTCCACGTAATCCTCCGCGGCCATTTGACCGAGAAAATCGGCTGTGGCTAGGGCATAACCCATATACTTTTCCCATTCGGCTGTGAATGGAATGGTGCTGAGGTCCGCGTTGACACCGGTGCAGCGGATCATGTTGCCGACACTGATGACCTCTGCACTTGTGTAGGCCTTGTCACTGAGCAGTTTCTTGGAGAACTCGACACTCCGCGCCACATGAATCAAGGTGTACTTCGCTCCGGTTCCTTGGGTGTCCGCGCGGTCTTTCAGGTAGCCCGTATCGTGGAGCAAAATAGCCAACAGCACCAGCTCGAACTGCTTGTTGTTGGGTTTCATGGCCGCTCCAAATCGGTGCATCCCGTGGAGCAATCGGCCGAGGCACAGGGTCACTTGGAGCGTGTGCTCGAAGTCATGGTAGACAGCGTCTATCGGTTGGTAGTTTCTATAACGACCTGCAAAACAATCGGTTGCCCATCCAAACGCCCGATGAACGAATCCCATGTCTCCCGCCGGGAACATATCCTGATAGATCGCTTGGACGGCGGATTCTACAGCTGCTGGGTCCCTGGTGAGCACCGGCGGATACATAACTTTGGACAGTATTCACTATTGTGACAAATTTCCAATCTTTTCTTGGTGGCGCTCGCTGGAAACACGGGTCCTTGAAAACGAGGTGAAGTTCAGAAAGGAGCCTCGAGAGTCATCCTGGAAAAAGCAGCTGAGAAACCACTAATCTTCGCTAATCATCACTAATACAACAAGATGTGAAAAATAACGATCGGGACACCGCTTCACTGTATGGGTGAGGTGCTCAGTCAGCGTAACTTCTTCACCATTAGTGTCACTTAGTGAAAATCAGTGGTTCAACTTCCGTTTTAAGGGTCATTCCTTATGAGACCTGTTGTTTAACGGTGATCCTCCTGGGATCCGGCGTGCGGAAGGTGATAATCCTTCCAATAGTCGTTGAACGGGGTGATGATAGACAATGACCTGAACGAGAGAGATTTGACGAAGAGTGCTTCAAATGCTCTAGGGATCTGGTGAACAACGCGTAACCTATTTAGGTCCAATGTGTTGTGAGTCCTTTTATTGAATAAAGCTTGTGTTGAGAGTCGCGGGTTGGTTCTTTGTGTTCGTTAGATTTGGCCAGAGTTGCGAGATCGAGCAAGCGTCATCCTGGCAAGGGTTTTCCCGACTCTTTACACCCCGCGAGGGTCTGACATAATAGCTTCTTATGAGCCCGACTGACACCGATTCCTGGCGACGATTCCAACGGGGTTACAAAGTGTTCCCCTCGGCGCAATTAGCTGTTGATATAAGTGGTATTAATATTACTGATGACAAACGGCTTGAATTGGAAGCCTCGTTCGAGGCTGCTTTTCGATCGATGGCTGAGCTCGAGGCAGGGGGTATCGCGAATCCCGATGAAAAGCGCATGGTCGGCCATTATTGGCTTCGAAATCCGACTCTTGCGCCTAACGCCAGTGTGCGGGATGAAATAGTTGAAACACTGAGAAGGGTGCACGCTTTCGCGGCTGACGTGCATACCCACAAGATTCAGGGAGCCTCCGGCCGTTTCCAAAACTTGTTGGTTATTGGTATTGGTGGTTCTGCTTTGGGACCTCAGTTGGCGGCCCACGCATTGGGGCATTCTGGTAGTGACAAGCTGAAGCCTTATTTTTTTGACAATACGGATCCCGACGGCATGGAGCGGATTCTCGGTACGATTGGCGCTCAGGTTGGGCAAACCCTGGTGGTGGTGATTTCTAAATCGGGTTCCACAAAAGAGACCTATAACGGCATGGTGGAGGTGAGATCTGCTTATGAGGCCTCTGGGCTGCGTTTCCCGGAGCACGCCGTCGCGATCACGGGAAAGGACAGCAAATTAGATCGCGTGGCTGTAAGCGAACGGTGGATCGAGCGCTTTCCGATGTGGGATTGGGTCGGAGGCAGAACCAGTGAAACTTCAGCAGTTGGTTTGTTACCCGCTGCCTTGCAAGGGTTTGACATCGATTCTATTCTTCGTGGAGCTGCCGCGATTGATGAGTTGACTCGCCGCCCATCCGTCGACGAGAACCCGGCAGCATTATTGGCTTTAGCATGGCACATTGTCGGTTCGGGCAGGGGTGCCAAGGACATGGTCATTCTGCCGTATAAGGATCGTCTGGAGTTGATGTCGCGCTACCTTCAGCAGTTGGTCATGGAATCAGTCGGCAAGGAATTGGATCTCCAAGGTCGGGTGGTGAACCAAGGTATCGCGGTTTATGGGAACAAAGGTTCCACGGATCAACATGCTTATATTCAACAGTTACGGGATGGTCTGCACAACTTCTTCGTCACCTTCATCGAAGTTTTGCAGGATCGATCAGGAACCTCTGTTTGGGTGGCCGATGAGACCACATCTGGCGATTATCTTCAGGGTTTCTTTCTTGGCACACGCACCGCGTTGAGAGAGAAGGGTCGGGAATCCATCACGCTCACAATCGACGAAGTTTCCCCTTTCACACTGGGAGTTCTCATCGGTCTGTTCGAACGTGCGGTGGGTCTCTACGCCTCGCTTATCGGCGTGAACGCCTACCATCAGCCTGGGGTTGAGGCGGGGAAAGCCGCCGCAGAATCCGTGATCGACCTGCAGCACCGCTTATTCCAATTTTTGCGGGCACACCGTGGAGCCCGATTCACGGTGGAGGAGCTTGCCCAGAACCTCGGTGGGCTACGACACGCTGAAATTCTTTTCAAACTTTGTCGTAGATTAGTCCGGAACCCGTCTCGTGGCATTCGGTCAGATCATCCCCTGGAGCCATTTGCGACGCGTTATTGGCTGGAGAATTGAGTCCCACTGTGCTGACCACGGAACTGCCATGTTTGTTTATCCGAAACATTACGATGTGATCGTGGTTGGCGCGGGGCACGCAGGGATTGAAGCGGCGCTCGCCTCAGCCCGAATGGGGTGTGAGACGCTACTTCTGTCGATCAACTGTGACAGCATCGGGCAGATGTCTTGCAATCCCGCCATTGGAGGGTTGGCCAAGGGTCATCTGACGCGTGAGATCGATGCCTTGGGTGGGGAGATGGGAAAAGCCACCGACATGACGGGCCTTCAGTTTCGCATGCTCAACACCAAGAGAGGTCCTTCAGTTTGGGCGCCAAGAGCCCAGTGCGACAAGAAAGCTTACCAATTCCGGATGAAATGGATTTGTGAGAGCCAGGCGAACCTGGATGTGAAACAGGGCCAAGCGATGCGGATCGTTTCTGAGGACGGGATAGTCTGTGGGGTCGA
>CANLCA010000003.1 GCA_947487925.1 Verrucomicrobiales bacterium
CACTCCGAGGTTCAACGAAATTTGGATCATCGATCACAGCACCACGACCCAGCAAGCTGCCGGCCATACCGGTGGACGTTGGAAAAGAGGGGGAGACCTCCTTTATCGTTGGGGCAACCCACGAACTTATTCGCGGGGCAGCAAGGAGGAACAAACGCTCTTTGGCCAACACGACATTCGCTGGATCGAAAAAGGTTTCCCAGGGGCAGGCCATCTCCTGGTGTTCAACAACAATGTGAAAGGGCAGAATGGACCTCATTCAGCCGTGTTGGAGTTAGTCCCGCAGACAAACAATAACGGCTCATACGTGGTGCCAGACAAGGGCCCATTCGGTCCCACGGAATCGGTGTGGAGATACGAAGCACCCGACAAAAAATCTTTCCATAGCGGTTTTATTTCCGGCGCACGGCGGTTGGCTGGCGGCAATACTCTCATCTGCTCCGGTGCCGATGGCCGCATCTTTGAAGTGACGAAGGAAGGCAAGATTGTCTGGGAATATTGGGATCCCTATTCGGGGCAGGTCCGGGCCGCGGACGGAGGGCAACCGCAGCCTGTCGGCAAAAACACTTACGCGGTCTTCCGAGCCGCCAAAATCCCGCCGCAACACCCGGCACTTGCGGGACGCCCGTTGCGCCCGATCGACCCCCAGCCTCGACCCGCAGCTCCGACACCTGCCAAGGAGTGAGCCGCCAGGCCTAATGCCTCAACCGTTGGGAGCAGCCCGAACCTCCAGCCATCCCGGTCAGGAATGGACGCCGCCTCGGCCTGCTCTTAATCGTCATCGTCACCCAACTTTTCATCCACCCCTCTATTTCAAGGGCAACTCCCGAGGATCACGATTTGACCCGATTTTACAGAGGTCTGGGGATTAGATCTGAACTCCGAGAACACCCTTGAAGGCGTAGCCGAATAGGAGCGAAAGGACCAGAAATAGGATCAACCAATTCATGCTTTTTCCCAGGATCGAAATGTCGAGTTCGGGATAGCGGATTTCGATGGATTCGATGGCCGACTGGCTGGGGATGGGTGATTCGCCAGGGTAAAGCAGACTTGTGAGCCAATGCTCGCCGGTTCGCATCGAAGAAACCCCCTCTAAACGCCCGCCAACAGCCACATTCTTCGTCACCGACTCTTTGCCGTCACTGACCGTGAGGTCGAACCTTCCGGGCGAGACCCCGCGAACCCGCCAGGAAACTTCCCTCATTTCTTCGACACGCACCCCCTGGGTTTCTATCTTGAGGCTCTCCGGCGCCTGAAGACTGATTTGAGCCCCCCGCCCCAACGCACCCGGGTCCCGCAGCTTCACCTTCACCAGGGTCTGTTCTCCCACCCGCAGGGGTCGGAAACCGTAGTGCAGGTTCAGTTGGATCAAGAGGATCATCGTGGGCACCATCAGGATCAACATGGGACCGAGCGAGTGCCTGAGGTACCTGAGGGTCCATGCCAATACCTGGCACTGAATGCCAAAAAAGATCCTCAGATCGTCCTTGTACAAACGGAGTGCGATGAGCTCAGAGCTCAGCCTGTCACGGGTTCGTCGAATAGCGGCCTGATCGGAGACTTTGCCAAAAATCCAAACCATGAACATTCCGCCCAACCAGGATAGGGCAACCATCGACCAAAACGGCCCCAACCATTTCAAGGGCCAGTAAACCAATCCGAACAGGAATGTCAGGACCGTGTTGAGGCCTGAAATGATGGATGTCATTCGGTGGTCCTTGATAGTGGCATCAAGCCGGTCTGCGGCCTGTTGCTACGAGATGTAGCCGAGCCCTTTGAGTTTCTGCCGGATCTCTTCCTCGGATTCTGCGCCCTCGAATTGTTTGATCTCTTTTTCCAGCGCGTGGTGAACGAATTCCTCGACCGAAGAATAGCCGGCAATATGCGAGTACATCTTGATCTTTTCGTAGAGCGCCTTGTCGAGTTTGACTTTGGGTCCGAACATTGCTTTGCCTTATTTTTTTGGTTCGAGAACATCTTTGCCAAGCATCTCCCTGCTGGGGGCAATGGAGTATTCTTGGAGTAATGAAACCGTGAGATCCGCAAGCGTCGGTGTCTGGCTGGTGATGCGGCGGTTGGTGACAAGGATTCCAGGCACGAGCCGGTAATCGATGCAATGGTCCCCGCTCCAAGGACTCGTATTGTCAACGAAGACGGCTTTGGGAAAGGAGCCCAGCGGACTTTCCCACGAGCAGCGATAACCCCGACTGTAGCCGACCAGGATGTCCGGCCCCTTGTCTTTCTCTGGTCCCTTAAAATCACGTCGAGGCCTCACAACAAGGGAGACCGGAGATTGATTGTTGCGGGTGTCCTTCATCTCCAGTAAAGCTTTTTCGATCTCGTCCAGGAGGGTTTCATACTCTGGCCCGTTCGAGACGGCTCCACCTTTCTCGCGTCCCTTGACGTTGATGTAAAGGCCGTTCAGGCCCGCCGCATAAGCCCGTGTGCGGGACCAGTCCACATTCGAAAAGAATTCCCCCGATTCCTGCTTCGATGGATCTTTGAGGGTGATGTATCCCTTCTCGAGCAACCACGTGTTCAGGTTGACTTCCCAATAGAACGGGGCGAACCCATGGTCCGACATCACGACGAGTGGAGTCTCCTTCCCGATGACCTCCCGAACATGACCCAGCCGGCCATCCAGCATCTCGTAGAGTTTGGCAATGCCGTCCTTGAGGACATCGTCGTGGACAAACCCCGGATGCTCGCGATCCATGAAATGCCAGAGCATATGACTGCCCTGATCGACGGTGCCGAAATACACAAAAAGAAAATCTTCATCCTGGTGAGTCAGCAAATAGTCCAACGCCCGTGAGCGCTCCTCGTAGGCAAAGATCATCTGATCCCAGAACTCTTGCGCCGTGAGCACGCCGGATTTGAAGGCTTGCGCGTCTTCAGGAATGTTATGCGTGTAAAACCGACCCAGCTCTGCGCACAACTGTTTGGACCAGCTGGCAGGATGCGAAACCGGCATCACCGGGTCTTCGGGGTCGATCTGAAGCGGGCTCACGTATAGTTCAAATTTCGGGCTGATTTGTTTGAGGTAAAACCTCGCGGCTGAACTCACTTTGATGAGATGGGGAATGGCCTCAAACTCCGCGTGGACCCAATCACTCCACTCCTTTTCCCGAAGGATGAGTTCCTGGTCACCCACAACCAACTTGGCCGCCCCTGCTTTCGGGTCCAGATACACCACGAAATCTTGCGTCATTCTGGGGCTTTCATACTCGACAGCGACGGCCCGACCCTTCTCCAGCAGGTCCAGGCTTTGTTTGGTTGGAAAGCGCCTGAAAGAGTTGGGAGGCCCCTGAAGCTGGGCCTGCACACGGTTGCTCTTTATTGTCACCTCATAGATCTCGCCGCCCGAGACCTGCGGCGGCCAATCCTTTCGATGATCGGTGTAAAAAGAAAAGGTGCCTTGCGAACCGATCAGGTCCGGCGTGCCCATCCCCGCCAAAGCTCGCCCAGGCGCTTTGACCGGCGGGAAGTTCACCGGCATCCGGAAGATCGTCGAACGCAGTCCACTCCCACCCAGAATCTCCCAAAAAGTGATGCCTTTCCGCAAAAGTTGCACACCACCAACAGAAGTCGGGAAGGACCAGGAACCCAAATTCACGGGAGGTCCGGCCGGATCCGCCCCAGCCATGGAGTTGTAGGGCGCCATTTTAGCTTGATCCACGTGGATGAAATCAAAAATCCCGTGACCCCCAGGATCCATCCCGGTCATGAAAGTGGACCATGCTACCGGGCTTTGTGGGGGCATCGTCGTCTGCAGCGGGCGAAAATCCCCTTCCGCCATCAAGGCTTTGAAATTCGGCATCCGACCTGCATCGACAAACTTTTGGAGGAGTTTCGGATCCATCCCATCAATGCCCAGCACAACGACCTTCTTGCCGGCCGCCGACAGATCCAAGGCACCGAGAATCCATCCGCACAGCACCAGTAGCGAGGCGAAGGAAGGAAGAGGCAGACCACACCCACGGCCAACGGGCAGAAGGGTTGCAGGAAATCCACGACTCGAAGGAACATTGCGCCACAACGACCGGCTTGGCTCCCGCACTCTGCCCATGAACCGAGCCCCCTGGAGCGCAGGTTGAATCCCGGGATCCCCTTCGCAACCGATGTCCCTTGGCGATTCATGGCCCCGATTCACATCCGAAATGGGCCGCTGTTTTCTTTCCATGGAAAGAACCTCGCTCTTCTCCCCTACGTGGCTCACGACCCATTGATTCATCGCGTTATTCATGTTCCTTCACACGGCTGTTCGGGGGGAGAGAGGAACATGAGCGAGCGGCGATTCAACCGTCGGACCCGATGGCTCCTGGCCTCGCGCGCCGCGCATGATCGGCTTCCCATCCATGTGCGCGGGAATTGGAACTCCAAAGAGATCGAGCACCGTTGGAGCGATATCCATGATGTGGGGTTGACCGACATCCAGGGGGCGGTTGCTGAAGAGCATGCCCGGCACCTGGGATGGATTCATGTTATGGTCGCCGCTCCAAGGGCGTGTGTTGTCAGAGATCACCCTTTCACCAAAGCCGCCGGTCACCGTCTCCCACGCGACGCGGTAGCCGGGCGCGAAGCCCACCACGAGGTCGGGTGCGTCCTCGACGTATGGACCTTTGTAGGCCAGATCGCGATCATACACCTCGCTCACCGGAGAACCCGGCCGTTCAGGGTCGCGAAGGGACTTGAGCTTTTCAATGATCTCCCGCTTCAGCCGTGCGGCATCTTCTTTCCGCACAATCCCCTTGGCCTCGCGACCCGCGAGGTTCAGATAAATGCCGCCGAACCCGACGGCGTAAGCCTGGGTGTTCGACCAATCCACGCGCTGCAGAAGGTCCGGAGTCTTGGCGAGCAGATCTTCGGACAGAAAGCCATTCTGCTGCAACCAGCGATTCAGCTCGACGGCACGCCGGAACGGCTTGAATCCATGATCGGAGAGGACCATTAGAACGGACTTTTCGTCGATCTCTTTCATCACCCGCCCCACAAGCTCGTCCATCTGAACATAGAGATCTCTCAACACGTGGGTGTATCGCTCGTCGGCGACGGAGGCACCCCAGTGATCGTCTTTGTGAAAGCGGAAGAACATGTGCTGGACGCGGTCGGTGATGTCGAACACACAAACAACCGACCCACTGCGGGTCTTGCTGAGGGCATCGAAGAACATCGTCTCCCGCTCGCGATGAATGTCCTGGGCCTGGCGCATGAAGGCGTCCTCGCCGATAACGAGCTCGTTGAGTCCGGATGTGTCCTCAGCAACACCGAGTGTCGCGAAAGGGCCCTGCCGCTTTGCCAGATAGATCGAATAGGCGACCGGATGCGAAATTGGCAGCGCCGGGCTTCCCGGATCAATCTGGATTGGCGTCACATACAGTCGAACGTGCGGGGAGTCGTCGAGGAGGAGAAAGCGTGCGATCGCTTTGACGGTAAATCCCACCGCTGCCTTGTAGCTGAGAGAGACCCAGGGCGTGTATTCATTCCGCCGGAGCTCGATTGTCTGGTCCGCAATTCGTAGCCGCCCGACTCCTGAGCCGTCCTGAGCGCTGGCGATCGAGAAGGGGATCCGCAATTCTCCACCGTCCTTGATGAGCGTATTCTCCGGGCCTGGCAATTCTCCTTTCGCCCCACCATCGACGGCTTCCAAAGGGCATTGCTGCCCGCTGACCAGCACTCGCTTGTCTTTGGGGTCGGTCGTGAAATAATAGTAGGTGCCCTGGCTGCCCTTCACATCCGGGACATTCATCGCCGAAAGCAGGACGCCGTTGAAACGCTCCGGCGGGAAGGTGATGGGCACGCGCAGCACCGAGCTGAATATCCCAAACTTGCCGAGGATCGACCAGAAGGACTCGCTTCTGCGACCTGCCGCGATGGAGGGTTTGCCCAAAGGGATCAAGTACTTCCCCATCTTGAGCGTGCGCCCGGGAGCGGTCACGTTCGCCGAACTCAGCTCCGGCATGAGCGACTTTCGATTGGGCACAAGAAAATCGTAGATACGATGTTTTCCGGGATTGCATCCGGTCTGGAACGAGGACCAGGCCACCGGCGACTCCGCGGGGAGCGTCGTTCCGAGCCGGGCAAAAGCTCCAGTTTCGCGCAGCCGGGAGAAGTTCGGCAATAATCCCTCGTTCATCCATTTCTCAGTGAGCTCCGGGTCTTGGCCGTCTAGACCGACAATGACCACCCTTCGAGCCTTGGCGATACCCGCGCGCTTTGGGCGGAAGACTCGTTTAAGGACCCAACGGAATGGCCAAGTCAGGAGCACAACGAATGCGGATGCCAACGCGGCAAATAGGACGAAGAAAGTGGAAACAATGGTGAAGCCAGCACCGGGCCCAAGGTAGCCCTGCACCACCAGAGGGTGGAGGGCAAGCGGGACGAGCACCAGCAGGATGAGGCTTCGTCGCGTCAGTTTACGCATGGCGGGCGGCGGGCGTTTGTCGGTTGCGGTAAAGACTGGATTCCACGGCGCCAGCCATCGCCTCCACGTTCAGGTTCCGGCCAAGAAAGGCATCGATGGATTTAGCGGCGGCGAGGGGATCGGCCACCACGGCTGGATAATCCAGATAAAGAACTCGGAAGTTCGGTGTGTGCGCGAGGCGGTAGTAGACTTTCTTCAGGTGAAATTCGTAGTTATGGCGCATTTTCTCGTCCGGAACCAACGCGCCGCCCGTGCCACCCCGGTCGAGCATTTTGTTCTGCGACCGGAGAACTTCATCGATGTTGCGGCGCATGAATATCACGCGGTAGTTCAAATCCAATGGCAGGTCCTGCAGCAGGAAGGAAATCGTCTTGATGACCTGGCCTCGATAATCCTTGAGCCAGCTCTTGTCCGTGGTCTTATCTATTTCCTTGATGCGCTCGAATTCATGGTAACCCTTCGGGTTGTCTTCATCAGGCGATCGAATCTTGTCCGTGACGATTGGCATCCCTCCTTTCTCCAACATCTGCATCAACATGGATGTCCCCGAGCGCGGCAGTCCGGAGACCAACACGATCGGCCGACCAAAACGAAGGCGGTAATACAATGACCTCATAGGTCAGCGGAAAGGAACGTTCGGGACGCAGTCGGCGCTCCAAGTCTGTGGCAATTTCGGCTCACTGGCCACCTACCTTTTTGGGAGCGTCAGCACCGCCGGGACGAGTTGTGGTGTTCGTGACGGTGTTCGTGGCGACATTTGAGGGGTTGTTGACCACCGGTTTTGTTGGGGCTCCGCCTCCAACATAGCCCAAAGCTCGCAGTCGCCGTAATTCCTCGGAACTCACTTGTGTTGTCATGGTCTCGTCGCTGGGTAGTTGCGCGGCGCGTGCTCGAGTTTTCCACGCTTCAAGGGTTTCGTTCAAAGCCTTGAGGCGCGAGGCCGGCCCTTGCAGTGTGATCACGTTCGTGCGATTCAAGGAATCGATAAGGTGCTCGTAGACCTCCTCCCGGACCTTCGGATCCACTTCTTTTCGCACTAGTTTCAAACCGCGATCGATGATGCCGAAATGCGGCTTCTCCGGAGTTCGAGGGCCTCCGGGGGGCGCCCCGGCGGGTGGGTCATCGCGGACCATCGTCTGGGTGAGTGCTGGACGTTCAGCCCAGGTCGTGGTGCCGCTGCCGTTCAGGAGAGCCACCAGGCTTCTCCCCTGCATCGTGGTGGGACCAGGGATGCCCAAAAGTTCCAAAATGGTCGGCATGATGTCGATGCTCTCAATCTGTTGTTCAACCATCGCACCTTTTCGGATTTGGGGGCTGTTCGGCCAGTGGAAAACGAGCGGAACCTGATTCAATTCACCATAAACACTTTGGCCATGAAACAACTTGCCGTGCTCCCAGAATTCCTCGCCATGATCAGAGGTCCAAACCAACAACGTATCTTGATCCAAGCCCATTTCCCGCAGGGCTTCGAGCAGCCGTCCGATTTCAGCATCCATCCCGCGAATCGAACCGTCATACCAATCCTTGTAGATCTTCAAAAGCTCCTCGGGATCATTCCCCGTCTTCAGGTACTCCTCCTTGTGAGGCAGGTTGTCTACTGGGGAAGTGCCGACCTTGTGTTTGCGCATGTCGGCTTCCAACTCCGCCAAACGGTCTTTAGCTCCAGGGGCGCCCCAGATTGTGTCGTATGGAGGACGGGGCCGGAATGGAGAATGAGGATCAAACACATGGAGGAACGCGAAGAAGGGCGCGTCCTTGTGTTCCTTGATCCAGGGGATGAGCCGATCCACATAGTGGCGCGCGGACTTGGCCCTGTATTCATTGTCTGAAACCGACGAAGACTCATGCAATTCATCGTAGCCCTGGTGCATGTTGTTCATTTTCCCAGTGAACGCCACCGACGAATACGCGACGGTTGAGTATCCTTCGTCGCGGAAAATTTCCGCGAGAGTTTTGGCCGACGCCGGCAGGGCGTGCTCCATGTCGAGCACACCGCTTGAGAGGGGGTAAAGGGAGGTCATGATGGATGGAACCGACACCTTCGTCCAGGTCCCTTGGGAGATAGCATGACTGAACGCGACGCCTTGATCGGCCAATTTCTTCAGGTGGACGACCGTCTCCCGCGGGTAGCCATAGATATTCAGATGATCCTTGCGCAAGGTGTCGCTTAAGAGAAAAATCACACCACGCGGCCGACGCTTGCCCGTCGCGCCCGCCTGCGCGACACTGGAGGGCGTAGCGCTCTGGCTTCGAATGGTTGGGGAACCCCAGTGTCCCCAAAGCCCTTTCTTCTCGCCCGCGAGCGCAAATTCCACTAAGATGCTTTTCCCCTCGTAGGCCTTCAGGTCAATCCGCACTGTTTGCCAGCGGTTCGGGATGGTGACGGTGCGTTCAAAAACCACGGCCGGCGCAGATTCCTTCGACTGGTCGCGATTGGAGATCATCACTGTGAATTTGACGGGGGCATCTTCCTTGGTGCCGATGGCGACATCGAGGCGCGCGGCCTTCGGCAGTTCACGCACCGGAATCCGGATGATTTCCGGCGTCTTCGCCCCCAAGGCCGCATGAAAAATGTCGCCCAATCCCGCCCACTGCTGTCCCGACGCCTCTTTGAGCTTCTCCTCCTTCTCGCTCACGAACCGAACGGATTCGATCGTGAATTTTGCGGACTTGCATTCGCGAAAAGTGAGGAAGAAGTGGCGGAGATCTCCAGGCTTTTGAACAGGCGCGTCGTGTCCTACGCCAGGTGGAGGAGGTGCACCGTGACCGCTTCCGGAGCTGGGATTGGATTTGACTTCAAACCGGTAGGTTTGGAGTTTGTTTTCTTCCACCGCAACCGACGTCTCCCAAGCGTTGGTCGGCGACGCCCAACTCAACAGCGCAGGTGCCTCGACCGAGGCGCTTCCTTCGGGACGCAGCCAGACGTGTTTTGCACCCGAGACGTTCATGCGCACCTCGACAAATTTCACCGTTTCGGCGCCTCCTCGATTCTCCCTGAGCGCGAACTGAAGGACAGGCTCCGATCCCGAGATGTTGCCAGCGAGGAGTCCTTGATCGATCCTCAGATCGGCGATGGCGTTCAACGCTCGGAATCCCAGGGCCGAGGCCGGAGTCGAAGCAGGTTTAGGGCTTTCGCCTTCTGACTTGGTCGGAGGAGTCCAGGGTGCCATTTCTAGCGCTCGCCATTCCACGCGCTTCCAGCCAGCGTCATCCGGATTGAGCTTGCCGCTCAAATCCTCCGGTTGAAAGAGATCGAAAAGACGGAACACGGCTGCCTGATTCTTTGGCGACACTTTCTGTTGGCACCCTGAAAGGACCAGGCAGAGGACCAAACTGAGAAGAACGTGGGACTTGAGGGCATTCATGAAAGGGCCTGAATCAAGGGGATTGTTTCGGAAACAATGTAAGAGTTATTCCAGAGCTTCCGATGCAACCGTTTGATGTCTTCGCTCGAAAGGGAGTTCGGTTTGCGGAAAGAATGGCACCGCCTGTTGAAAACAAGGGATCAAGCGCGTGCCGCTCGTGACTGAGGGGCGGGTTCTTGGGGACCCGCCGACGGCTGCGTTTGTGTGAGGAATCCATTCGACCGCCAACGCTCGCCCGGTTCAGAGGATGGCACGTCCCATTGGGAAATCCATCGGATCCATTGATTCGGTGGTCACCAATCACCCTTCGGATTGGCTTTCCGGGTTCCCGCAACCCACTCTCGCAAAACCGCGAACGCCGCAAAGGGAAAGGCGCAATCTGGCTATGAATGCGGGGTTTCAAAACTCAACTAGAAGTAAATTGGCTTGCAATGCAAGTCAACCGTCGAGAACTTGGCAGGCCTGATCTAGCAGACGGAAGTGGAGTGGATGCTCCTGGGAAGCCCTGGGGAAGCTGCTGATACTTTCGGCTTCACAACCGAAACCAACTTGAAAGACCGGACGACCCCTGCAGGTGCAAACCCGGTGGATTGAGCAACTCATGACAGTCCCTGAACATCCAGAAATGTTGGAGAAGGTCACGCGCCGCGAATTCCTCAAAGAGTCCGCTACGGTAGCCGCGGTGGTTGCTGCGGCCAACTCACTGCCAGCCGCGACGAACGCACCGGCCGATCCCAAAAGCGAGCCGCTCCTTTTCCTTCCAACACTGCTCTCTTGCCCCACCGAAACCTCTATTCGGATCAGTGCGCTCAATAATAAGCGCGCTGCGGAAGCCATCATCGAACTGCGAAAAGAGGGGCTGCAAGACTGGGAACGCCGGTTGCCTTCCTTGAAGCTTGCCCCCTTCGAGAGGCTTGATTGGCAAGTGAACAATCTCTCCCCTTCGACGCGATACGAATATCGGGTTTTGCTCACATCGGCTGGCGACGAATCCCCGCGACCCGCTGCTGCTGGCGGCTTTAGAACTCAAAGGAAGGGCCCGGCGAGTTATACGGCAGTTCTGATCACGGATCCTCACACGGGCTCGTTTCCAGCGGGCAGCGGACCCGTTCTGACGCTCGACAAAGTCGTCAGGAACGCCGCCCGAGCAAAGGCGGAGTTTGTCCTGGACCTGGGGGACAACGTCGCTTGGTCCGGTTCCCGGGAGTTTCCCCAAACGAATTCCGAAGGAGCCCAATCCGCCTATGCGCGTTACCGGCAGCAAATCGGCCCCTTGTCGATGCAATGCCCGCATTTTGCGGTCATCGGAAACTGGGCCGGGGAGAGTGGTAAATTTCCGGAAAAAAGCATCGAGACCGTGGCGGCCGTTCGGCGAGCCCTACTGCCTGGCCCCAACCACCAAACTTACCCACAAGGGGGAAGCGACAGGGAGGATTACTATGCGTTCTCATGGGGTGACGCGCTCTACATCATCCTGAACATCCAAACGTACTCCAAACCGTCCCGTCCCGACCGACTCCCTAGTCTCATGTCGGACGTGAACGAAATCAAAGAGTGGACACTGGGCGAGAAGCAAATGGCCTGGTTCGAAACGACGCTTAAAAATGCGACGGAACGGTTCCGGTTCGTGTGCATGCATCATCCCGCAGGGGGCAACGCGGGGGACGCCTCGAACACCCTCTACGGACGAGGGGGCGCGCGCGCTTCCAACACCGGAGAACAGGCCAAGATTCATAGCCTGATGAAAAAGCATCAGGTTCAGGTTTTCTTCTACGGACACGATCACGTGTTCGTGGATGACATCGTTGACGGGATTCACTACACCCTGCCAGGAAGCTGCGGTGCTCCGTGGAAGTTTACCCGGGAGGAAACAGGCTACGAACGTTTCTGGCCCGACTCAGGCCATGCTCAACTGGACGTCACTCCCGAAAAGGCCACCGTTACTTTCATCAACGTCGAAGGCAAAGTTATCCACAGCTTCTTCGTCCTCCCGAGCTAGGGAGCCAGGAACACAGACTCAGCGCGCATTTGGCATCGATGAACGGTTTCATGGGAGCTGGCCGATATGACACAACCCTCCGTAGACACGAAAGCATTGATTGAAGAGATTTGCCTCCTGGCTGAAAATGCGGGCGCACACGCCATGCGTTTCTACAGAGGGCACACGTCCGTGGTGTTGAAGAGTGACTCCTCGCCCCTCACCGATGCAGATCGTGCTTCCCATAACTTTATCCTGCAGTTTCTTCCAGGTTTGATTCCCGGGATTCCGATCATCTCCGAGGAATCACAGGATCCCACGCACGATTTGACGGATGCAGAGGAATGTTTCTGGCTAGTCGATCCGCTCGATGGCACGAAGGAATTTCTGAAGGGCACAGGGGAATTTACGGTCAACATCGCTTTGGTCGAGCGAGGACGACCCGTGCTCGGAGTCGTGTATGCCCCAGCCCTTGGGCGTTTCTACTTCGCTGACTCGAAAGTCGGCGCGTTTCGACGGGACAACCACGGAGCGCCGGTGCCCCTTCGCACCCGGAGCTCCGTTGGTGAACCTCTGCGAGTCGTCGCCAGTAAGGACCACGCCGGTCCACTCATCCAATCGATGCTGGCTCACCTTCCGGACGTTGAACTGAAATCCATGGGAAGCTCGCTCAAATTCTGCCTCGTGGCCGAAGGCCAAGCGGACATCTACCTGCGGGACATACCCACCATGGAATGGGACACGGCAGCGGCACAGTGTGTCGTCGAGGCCGCCGGCGGCAGCGTGTGCACTTTGGACGGCAGCCCTCTCCGCTACGGCAAGCCCGGCCTGAAAAACCCCGCGATCATCACCGTCGGCAATCCAGCCTTGCCCTGGAAAACCTTCCTAGAAGTCAAAAAGTCCGACGCTTGACTCAACAGCCCGGCACCTTCACCCACAGCTTCAGACGATCGGATTCCATCGCGGCGTCCATCACGGCCTGCGCGCGAACGCCATCGACAAAGGAAGGCTTGCAGTCGCGTTGTTCAAGAATCGCCTGAATGAACTCGACATCTTGATCGTAGCGAAAACCCACCAGGGGATCCGTGGCGTAAGGATCGCGGTTGGATCCTGGTAGGCTCAGGAATTCACGGGGAACGGGCACGGAATCCATTCCGGATCCACCCTTTTTTCCGATGCGGATGTGAAAGGGCATGCCCAGTTCGTAAATCAAACTGCCTTCGCTTCCGTTGACCTCGCAGAGATCGCGACTGCGGCCGCCCTCGCCGCCGCCGGTGACGAGTTTGGAACTTTCGAACACCCCTGTAGCTCCGTTCTTGAATGAGCCGAGGATCGACACCCAATCGTCCAGGTCCGAGATCTGACCGTCCCGCACATCGACGAATTTTCTCAAGGACGCCACCACCTCCGTCATCTCCCCAAGGAGAAGGTGGGCGAAATCGATGCGATGAGAGAGCATGTCACCCAGTTCGCCGCTCCCGGCCATGCTGGCGACCTGCCTCCACCCTATAGACCTCGTTCCCCAATCCTGAAACCGTTGGGCGCGAAAATGAAATGGAACTCCGATCGCGCCGCTCGAGACCAAGTGCGCCATGTAACGCATCGCGGGAACGAAGCGGTAAGTGAACGCCGTCATGTGCCGCACTCCGGCCTTCCGGGCCGCCTCGCACATGGCGGAAGCTTCGCCGCGGTTCATCGCGATGGGTTTCTCGCAGAGCACATGTTTGCCCGCCTTGATAGCAGCCACGGCGATGGGAGCGTGGAACAAGTTTGGAGTGGCGACGATCACCGCATGGACCGAATCCAAGGCGAGCAGCTCTTCATATCGGGTGGTTGCGACACCCACCCCGGTTTGCTGGACCGCGCGCGCCAGAACGCCCTCGTCGGAATCGCAGAGCGACGTGATCCTCGCTTCCTTGCAAAGGCCGATTCCGGGAACGTGGTTCGCCAGCGCAATCCCTCCGCAGCCGATCAGGCCGATGCCGATTTGTTCAGGCATAAATTCCTGATCAAACCTTGACCCACTGTCCGCTTTTCGCCGACTCCTCGACCGCTTCGAGAACGCGCTGGTTCCTCATGCCGTCCTCGAATGTGGGCTGAACCGACTTCCCGTCCACAACCGAGTTCACAAAATCCGCGATCGTGTGCACAAAAGTGTGTTCGTAGCCAATGATGTGTCCCGGTGGCCACCATTGCCCCACGTGCGGATGAACCCCACCCGGCTGGGTGACCAGAATATCGCTGAAACCCTGGCGGTCTGCAGGTTGGGTGTTGTCGAAGAATTTTAAGCGATTCATGTCCTCAAAATCAAATTGCAAGGATCCCTTGGACCCGTTGATTTCAAGCGCGATGTGATTCTTCCTGCCCAAGGCGAACCGGGTGCCTTCCAGGTTGGCCAAAGCTCCATTCTTGAATCGCCCGATGAAAAGGGCTGCATCGTCCACGGTCACCTTACCCAGCTTCTTCCCCGCCTTGGCGCCCAAGCCATCACCTTTCCCTCCCTGATCGATCATGGGCCGCTCTTTGATGAACGTGTTCATCAACCCGCAAACTTCCTTGAACTCGCCCACCAGGTAGCGCCCGAGATCAATGATGTGCGCGTTGATATCGCCGTGAGCGCCGCTGCCGCTCACCCCCTTTTGGAGGCGCCAGACGAGCGGAAATTCCGGATCCACGATCCAGTCCTGAGCATAGCGCGCGTGGTAATGAAAAAGTGTTCCCAGCGCGCCCTCTTCAATCATTTTCTTGGCCAGGGCGATGGCCGGAATCCTGCGGTAGTTGTGGCAGACCATGGCGACGACTTTGGCCTTCTTCACCGCATCCACCATTTCCTGGCATTGCCCGACCGTCAAAGCGAGGGGTTTTTCGCAGAGCACATGCTTCCCGGCCCGGGCCGCGGCGATTGAAATTTCGGCGTGTGAATCGTTCGGCGTGTTGACGTCCACGATATCGATTTCAGGGGAATTCACGACCGCCTTCCAATCGGTCGAAGCGTGGTTCCACCCAAGTTGCTCACGGGCAGCCTCAACGCCCGCGGCGTCTCTGCCGCAAATGGTGTGCATTTCGACCCCGGCTTTCAGGGGGAAAAAGTGGGGCGCTTGACGCCAAGCGTTTGAGTGGGCTTTGCCCATGAAACGATAACCGATCATGCCGACGCGCAATGTCCTGGACATAGGATAAACAGATGTTGAATTAGCTAGGCCGGTCTTTATAGTGGCCGCCATTTGTCAAGTCAACGAATTGCTATGCAGATACAGGTGTTGCGGACCAAGATTCATCGCGCTCAGGTGACCGAATCCTGCCTCGATTATGAGGGCAGTTTGACGATCGATGAAGCTCTGATGGAAAAGGTCGGCATGGTCCCTTACGAGAGAATTCTCTGTGGCAACCTCGCGAACGGAAACCGCTTCGAAACCTATGCCATCCGGGGGCGCCGCGGCTCCGGTGATGTCATCCTCAACGGAGCCGTTGCTCACCTGGGTAAAACAGGGGACCGGCTCACAATCATGAGCTACACCTGGACGGATTCGAGCCTCGCGCAGGCCTGGAACCCCAGCGTGATCGTGCTGGGAGATCGTAACCGCATCGTCAGCGAACGCTCAGGACAATGAAGGTCAGCGAGATCGCCATGCTCGTCGGAGGTCACGTCGTCGGCGACGCGACGCTCGAACTCAAAGGGTTTTCTCCGGCTTACTCCGCTAAAAATGGGGACCTGACCTTCGCGGAAAACGAGGCCTATTTTCGCTTGGCCGAGCAAAGCGCAGCCTCCGCCATACTCGTCGACCGTCTTTTCGGGTCCGGAACAAAAACGTTGATCCAGGTGTCCAATGCCAGAATCGCGTTCGCCAAGATCCTTCCTATCTTCTTTCCGGAGCCCGAGTTCCAAGCCTCCGTGCACCCTACCGCCGTCGTGGCAACCAGCGCCTTTATTGATGAAAGCGCCCACATCGGCCCCTTTTGTTCGATCGGTGAGAAGGTCAAAGTGGGGCCCAAAGCCATCCTGGAAGCCGGGTGTTACGTCGGAGACCAGTGCGCCGTGGGAGCCAACGCCCACCTATTTCCCCGGGTCACCTTGTATCCCGGCACCCAAGTAGGAAACCGCGTCAGAATCCACGCAGGCGCTGTGATTGGTTCCGACGGCTTCGGTTATGTTCTGGATACGGGCGCGCACCGCAAAGTCCCTCAGGTCGGGCATGTGCTCATCCACGATGATGTGGAAATCGGAGCCAATACGACCATCGACCGCGGGGCCCTCGGACCCACGGTCATCGGGCGAGGAACTAAGATAGACAACCTCGTGCAGTTGGGGCACAACGTCGTGACCGGCGAACACTGCATCCTCGTGTCGCAAGTGGGCGTAGCTGGAAGCACGAAGCTAGGCAGCTACGTAACCATTGCAGGTCAGGCAGGGATCGCGGGTCACTTAAAGCTCGGAAATCGTGCGGTCATCTCCGCCCAATCCGGAGTGATGAATCATATCCCTGATGGCGAAAAATGGTTCGGCTCGCCGGCGGCTCCGGATCGCCAAATGAAACGCCAACTTCTTGCTAACCAACAGCTCCCAGACCTATTGCGCCGCGTCGCTGAACTCGAGCAAGAGCTTTTCGGGAGAAGAAGGATTGGACCCGTTACTCCCGGGTCAACAGAAGGAGAACAACCCCCTTCAGCCCCCCCCGGGCCCAGCGTCAGCTCCAGTTCGGGAACAAATGCTTGTTGACTCCTGAAAGGTGTTTGATACCTTCCACGACCTTTAATGTCGGTCTAGAGATTGTTGTCTGGTGATGAAAACTTTTTTGCCCAAAATCGATTTGCAAAACCGCAAGTGGCACGTGGTGAACGCCGAGGGTGCCGTTCTCGGCCGCCTTGCGGTGCGCGTCGCGGATGTTCTCCGCGGCAAAAACAAGCCCGTCTACACACCCCACTTGGACGCAGGCGACTTCGTCGTCGTGGTGAACGCGGACAAGGTCGTGGTGACCGGCAAGAAAGAAACCGAGAAGCTTTACATGTCCTATTCGGGCTGGAAAGGCGGCGAGAAGTTCACTTCCATCGCCCAAACCCGCTCTAAAAACGCTGAGAAACTGATTTTGCGCGCTGTCAAAGGCATGCTCCCAAAAAACCGTCTCGGTGATCAATTACTGACGAAATTGAAGGTTTTTAACGGCCCAACCCATACCCATCAGGCGCAGAATCCGTCCCCGATGGCCTTGTAGGACGGGGTTTAATTTTTATAGATCGTAGCAACATCCTCTCTTTATGGCTGATACTGTCGAATTCATTGCCACTGGCCGCCGCAAAACAGCCGTCGCCCGCGTCCGGATGGCGTCAGGCACTGGAAAGATTGTTGTGAACGGCCGAACGTTTGAGAATTACTTCACCATTGAAGCTCAGCGTTTGCTCGTCACCCAACCTTTGACCGTCACAGATTCGGTGTCCAAGTTCGACATCCGGATCAATGTCGAAGGCGGCGGCCCGTTTGGTCAGGCGGGTGCCGTGCGCCACGGAATCGCCCGCGCACTGTTGAAATGCGATCTCGCGATGCGCCCCGCCCTCAAGGCGGAGGGCCTTCTCACCCGTGACCCCCGCATGCGTGAACGGAAGAAATACGGCCAGCCCGGCGCTCGTAAACGTTTCCAGTTCAGCAAGCGTTAAGAGATTTACTGTCACAATCCCTTTCACTCAAAGGGGGGTGTTTCGCCGGGCAAAAACCGCGAATACCCCCTTTTGTCTTTTCCAGACGACTGCACGCAACTCAAACCTTCCGTTTTCCATGTCCTTCTCGTTGCCACACACCGGCGAACCCTCCTCCTTTCCCACCGTCAGAACCGCCATTGTCGGCGCTTCGGGTTATTCCGGTGAGGAACTGGTCCGACTGCTTCTAGCCCATCCCTACACGAAGCTGGTCGCTGCGACTTCCCGTCAATACACGGGGGAAACCGTCGCGCATGTTTTTCCGAAATTTGCGAGCCATCCCCTGGCTAAAACCCTCCGCTTTTGCGAACCTCAGATCGAGTTGTTAACACGTGAAGCTGACCTTGTCTTTTTAGCGCTTCCCCATGGTGTGGCCGCGGAGTTCGCCCTCCCCTTGTTAGCCGCCGGTTGTCGTGTGATCGATCTCAGCGCGGATTTCCGCCTCCGTGACGCCGCGGTCTACAGGGAATTTTACGGCCACGACCACCCGGCGCCTGGACTCCTAGCCCAAGCCGTGTATGGCTTGCCCGAAATACGGCGCAACGCGATCCGAACCTCCAACCTGGTCGCATCTCCAGGCTGTTACCCCACGAGCATTCTGCTCCCCCTGATCCCCTTGCTCCGCGACGGAATCATCCAGAGCCGAGGCATTGTCGCCAACTCTTTGAGCGGCGTCAGCGGCGCAGGTCGCAAAGCCGAAATCGATTTCTTGTTTGTGGAATGCAACGAGAGCCTGCGAGCCTACGGTGTCCCGAAGCACAGGCACCTCTCGGAAATCGAACAGGAACTTTCGAGCGCCGCGGACACCGAGGTGGTGATCCAATTCATCCCTCATCTGGTTCCTGTCAACAGAGGCATCGCCACCTCCATCTCCGTCACCCCCGTTAATGCGGTCACTGATGCCTCTGAAGCCGAACAGCTCCACAGGGAAATCAGCGCCTCTTACGCGGCAGCCTATCGCAACGAACCATTTATTCGCATCCTCGAGGGCAAGGCGTTGCCAGACACCAAGAATGTAGTGGGCACGAACGTGCTCGAACTCGCCTGGCGCGTGGATATTCGGACAGGCCGCCTTCTGGTACTGAGCGCACAGGATAACATCCTCAAGGGCGCCAGTGGCCAAGCGGTGCAAAGCATGAATATCATGTGCGGCTACCCAGAAACCACGGGATTGCCTTGAGTCGCGGTGACCGTGGAAGCCACCGGAGAAAATCTTCTCCAGCGCAGCCTACATGTGGAGAGTCGGGATCGATTCCACTTTCGTCAGACGCCACGCACCTTCAGTTTTATCCAGACGGAGCCGAAGCAACAGGGTTTCCCTTCGTCCTTGGCTCGTCCTAACGGCTGCGGCAACTTCCACTAGCGCATTGGTTTTGGATTCCGCAACTTGGATGCCTGTCTGGAGAATTTTGACCGTGACCGCTTGTCCCAGGACGGATGCCGCAGAAACTGTCTGAACGAGTTCGTCGCGCCCCGATAAGCGGAGTTTCCCGTATTCGAATGTGTCCACCGCAACTTGGCATTGGGGCACAAACATTTCCTCAATTCTTTGAATGCGAACCAATTTCACCAACTGAGATTCGCTCGCAGCCAAATTCGAGGCCTGTTCCAGACGATCCAGCAATTTGCCAATGCGAACTCTGTCCGAGGGGAAAAACATCCTCCACCCGAGCAGGAACAACCCACCGATAATCCCCACCACCAGGAGCCTATGACCCGCCTTTTTCACCACAAGATTCGCCCGACGATGTCCGACTTTCGTATTTTTCCAAAAGTATGACTCTCTTGTTCCATCGTCCGGTTATCCCCAATAACAACGTACTCGTCCATTTGCAATTTTGTGGCCTCGATTCTCCAAGGTTTCTGGTCCTTGATGTAAGGTTCTTCCAGGGTCTTGCCATCCGCTAAAACCTTACCGCCTCGGATGGAGACCGTCTCGCCTGGCAATCCAATGATTCTCTTTAGATAAAGGATCTGGAGTTGATCCGCCGCCCTGATCCCGACCACGTCGCCACGCCTCGGAGAACTCGAATGGTAGGCGAACCGATTGACAAAGTTGATCTGTCCATCCCGGTAGGTAGGTTGCATGCTGATGCCGGTCACGCGGATAGGGGCAAGCACCACTTTGAACATCACAAAGCTGGTCAAGACCAGCACAACTAGGCGGACCAATGTCAATCGCGGATTCCTCCCCACTACCAACCTGAACCAAAGAGGCTTCGTCTCCTCCGCAGCACTGTTTGAGTTTTCCATACCTTTTTCCCGGGTGGCCAACGCTCAAGAACCTATCCGATTTGCTGGCACAAGCCTAACCTTCGGACGCCTTCTTGAGTGCGTCCAAAACGATGCCCGGCGTCAACAAAACAGGCAGCACAATCGCAGGTTTCGTCTTGTCTTTCGGATAAACCAACACCAACGGCACTCCCGCCCGGTTAAATCGTCGAAGCTCAGCCGCAATCCGAGGGTCTTCGTCGGAGAAATCTCCAAGCAACGAAACCGCGCCGATTTCACGAAGCTTCGTCCTGGTTTGAGTAATTTCGAGGCTGGTCTTCTTATTCACCTGGCAATTCAGGCAGTTATCCGCAGTGAAATCTACCAGCAAAGGCACCCCCTTGTCGCGCAGCGCCTGGACTGCCTCCGGGCTCCAAGGCTGCCAATCAATTCCATCAGCCGTTTCCCGGAGGGAATTGGAATCCTGTTTTGCAGGTGGTTTTCGCCATTCCAACTGGCCCTCCAGCAAACCGAAGTAACCACCGCACAGCAGCACGACCGCAGCCACCCCGGCGAACGTTTTCCCCGTTCGGCCTTTCTGCACAAATTCACCGAAAATCCACGCGACCATCGAGAGAATCACCAGGAACAAGCCGAACCATAGAACCCCGCTCTTGCCGTATCGCGGTGCTGTGAACCAAAATAGCCAGACTGCCGTGGCCAACATAGGGAAACCCATAGCCACCTTAAAACGCAACATCCAGACCCCCGGTTTGGGAAGCCACCGAATCCACGCCGGATTCCAGCACAGCAGCACAAATGGTGAGGCAAAACCGGCACCGGATGTCAGAAACATGAGCACCGTGATCCAGGGAGGCTGCGTGAAAGCAAACGCCAGGGCCGCGCCGAGAAACGGGGCGGTGCAGGGTGTCGCCAGTATCGTCGCCAGCACTCCGTTGAAAAATGCGCCCCCAAACCCTTCCTTGGAGGTCAGTTGGCTCGCGGCACCCATCAGGCCGCCATGAAGCGTGATTTCAAAGACCCCGAACAGGTTCAAAGCTACAAGGGTCACAACAATCGTGAGGACCGCACGGAATACTTGATTCTGGAGCGCCATCCCCCAGGTGGCAACGCCTCCCGCTTGCTGTGCTCCGATCGCCAATAGGCTCAGAATCAAGAAGGATGCGAAAACCCCAGCACCATACAAGAGAGCCATCGTCCTGACTCGTTGAGGCAATTCCTTGCTCTGATTCACGAAGCTCAACACTTTCAAGGCGATCACAGGCAGAACACAGGGCATGAAGTTCAGGATCAACCCCCCTATAAAAGCGAAAACCAGCATCCAACCCAATGACTGTTCAGAACCGACCGTGGCTCCTGATCCCGGCTGGGAATTCCCCGACAAGCCCGTAGCCCGCGGAGCCACCGGATTTGGCGCCGCCCCCATCACACCCAGATCCAACTCTACCACGCGCCCTTGACGTTCCCCCCAGACGACAAGGCCTGTCATTTTTGGAGGCCTCTTTCCATCGGTCAA
>CANLCA010000004.1 GCA_947487925.1 Verrucomicrobiales bacterium
CCTGTGGTCGGGGATGGTCTGCTGTTTTTCGCTGGCTGGGCCCCCGGCAAGAGCGACTCGCCGATGCCCACTTTTGAACAAACCGCCGCGAGCCTCGACAAGAACAAGGACGGCGCCATCACACCCGATGAAGCGAAAGGCACGCCGCTGGAATCGTTCTTCCGCGCGCAGGATGTGGATGGCGATGGCAAGATAACCGCCGGAGACGCCGAAGCCATGAAATCCCTCATGACCAAGGGTGAGAACGTGCTGGTGGCGGTGCGGCCTGGGGGGCGGGGCGAGCTCAGCGAGGACGGCGTCGCGTGGAAACAAACGCGCGGGCTCCCTTATGTCCCGTCGCCGCTCTACTACCGTGGGAATATTTACTTAGTGAAGGATGGCGGGATGGTTTCGTGTTACGATGCGAAGACTGGTAAGCCCGCCTACCAGCAGGAACGACTCGACGCGCTTGGCAACTACTACGCCTCACCTGTTGCGGCGGATGGGAGGGTGATTGTGGCGTCCCTGGACGGCAAGGTCACGGTCTTCGCAGCCGGAGGAGACGCTCCGAAAATTCTTCACCAATCGAATTTCAAAGAGCGCATCGCTGGCACGCCCGCGCTCGTCGGAAACCGGTTGTACCTTCGCACACAGTCGGCGCTGTATGCCTTCGGGAAGTAAGGAGATCCCCGACCCATGAGTACGTTCCCGCCCAAGCCGCCTTTCGCTTCCGAGGATGAGGCGCCACCCATCATCCGGCCCCGGTTCGAAAGGGTCCCCGTGTTGGCCCCAACTCCCGGCCCCGACCCAATCGGCAAGAAGATTAAGAGAGTGCTCATGTGGGTCGGCGGCGGCCTGTTCCTCTTATTGAAGTTCGGTGGTAAACTGAAGTTTTTGATCCTGCCAGCCATCAAGTTCATACCGGCCCTGCTGAAAACCGGTGGAAGCATGTTCTTCATGATCTGGGTCTACGCGATGAGCTGGGGCTGGCCCTATGCAGCCGGCTTTGTGCTGCTTCTCCTGATCCACGAATGTGGCCATCTCCTCGCCGCGAGACATGTGGGGATCAAGGTCGGCGCACCCGTGTTCATTCCTTTCATGGGTGCCTTCATCGCCCTCAAGGAAGCCCCGAGGAATGCCTGGATCGAGGCGCTTGTCGGCATCGGAGGGCCGCTCCTGGGGACCGCAGGCGCCGGAGCCTGTGAAGCCCTCTATCTGATCACGGGCAACCCACTTTTCCGCGCTCTGGCTTACTCCGGGTTTGTGCTGAATCTCTTCAACCTCATGCCGGTCGGTTTTCTCGATGGCGGTCGCATCGTCACCGCCCTCTCCCCATGGCTCTGGATCGCCGGGTTTTGTGCCTTGGGCACCCTTGTTTTCTATCATCCCAATTTTCTCCTGATCCTGATCCTTGTTTTCTCTATCCCCCGCCTGATCTCCTTGTTTCGGACCCGATCCGCAGAGGAGAAGAGATTTTACGAAGTCACCCCTTCGCAGCGATGGGTGATCGGGTCGCTTTATTTCGGGCTGATTGCCTGCCTGACATTGGCCCTCTGGGCAAGCCCTGCCATCCAGCCTCCAACCCGGTAGCGCTTTCCATGATCGCTCTCCGAAAGGATTGCATTTCTGGAGTCGGAATTCAGAATCCGGCCTCTTGCGATTGGACGCAACATCGACTCAAACAACGCGCGCCGGGCAAGCCGCAAAACCCGGCGAAGGGGTGAGGTGCGCCCGCGAAGCGCGCTCACGCCTTCAAAACCCAGGCAAAATAGGCGTTCCCGGGACATGGATCGGGGTTGTTTTGACGGACATGCTGGGCCTGATCGGCATGCGCTCATTGCGTCCCCCTCCCGCCCGCGGGCTAGGCCTCACAAAAGGAGGGGCGAGGGTCCGGTTGAGTCCCTTTTTTTGCCGGGTGCGATTTCCGGGAGCGCGCTTTGCAGGAATCGCTTCCGCAGTCCAACATTGCGTCACCTGCTTTTACGCCGCGGCGGCTCTCACCTGCGCCGCCCAAACGAGGGAGTCCGATTTCCCCTGGCTGTGGCAGGCAGGTCCCCTGGCTCACGAGTTCTCCCTCACACTCTCTCAGGGTACGCGGACGGAAGCGCTAGGGCCGCTCTGGAACTATCAGGAGAAGGAAAACGAAACTCAATGGGGCGTACCCCCAGTGATTTCTTACAGGATTGATCGGAGCACGGACAGCGAGGAAATCGACTTCCTTTACCCGCTCCTTTCCTACGACCGTTTTGGCATGGAGTACCGGTTCCATATCTTCCAGCTCTTTGCGATCGCGGGCGGTGAGAACGTCGGGGGCGGAACACGTGATCGATTTCAGATATTCCCCTTCTATTTTCAGCAGCGATCCCGGGAAGATCCCTCTCGAAATTACACGGCGTTTCTTCCATTCTACGGCTCCATGCGTCAGAAGTTGTTCAGGGACCGCATTGATTTTGTCCTGTTTCCACTTTACGTCGAGACGCAGAAGAAGGACGTCATCACGCAGAACTATCTGCTTCCGTTTTTCCACCTGCGCCAAGGGGATCAGTTGCGTGGATGGCAGTTTTGGCCGCTGGGTGGCCACGAAGAAAAGGCGGCTTTTTCGAGGACGAACCGCTTCGATCAGTTGGAAGTGTCCCCTGGGCATTCAAAAACCTTTGGACTGTGGCCGCTCTATTCCAGCGACCGAACCGGGGTTGGAACTGACAACGAGGGAACGTTCGTTTCAATCCTCCCGCTCGGAGCCTGGCAACGTTCTCCGATGCGCGATTCCACCTCTTACCTCTGGCCATTTTTTTCGTTCGTGGATGACCGGGAGAAGGGTTACAAGGAATGGTCAACCCCGTGGCCGTTCGTGGTGACCTCCAAAGGGAAGGGCAAAACCGGGTTCCGATTCTGGCCCTTTTATGGACATGCCAAGAACGATTCGCTGGAGAACACCACACTTTTGTGGCCCCTGTGGAGGGGAGAACGTTCGAAGGCTCCGGCAATCGAACGCGAACGAAAACGGGCGCTGATGTTTCTCTACTCGGACACCAAAGAAAAGAACGTCCAGGCAAATAAGATGAGGCGGCGCATCGATTTCTGGCCATTCTACACATGGAAACGGGAATTTGACGGATCCCAACGCTTGCAGGCCTTGTCGCTCGTGGAGCCCTTTTTAGTGAGCAACAAGTCCGTGGAACGTAATTATTCCTCGCTTTGGTCCCTTTGGCGCTCGGAACACAACGCCAAGACCCAGGAGTCCTCGGTCTCTGTCTTTTGGAACCTCTACCGGCAGGAAACCAAACCCGCCTCAACCAAACGCAGCTTCTTATTCGGCTTGTACCAATGTGAAGGCGCTCGCGCGCACCGAAGCTACCGCCTCTTCTTTATCCCGTTCGGAAAGAAACAGGACGAGAGCCAAACCAAGGCATCTGGGCCAACCTCGTAGCCCTACTCCACCTCAATATGTTCCAAAACGTTGGCGAAATGATCCTCCTGTTCTGGAGATGTCTCCAGGCCCTCCCGTTGGCTTGGCGCCAGCGCCGGAAGGTCCTGGAGCAACTCTTCGAGATCGGGAACGCCAGCCTGCTCATGGCGTGCGTGCTCTCCCTGTTCATCGGCGGCGTCCTCGCCCTCCAAACAGGACCGGTTCTCGTCGAACGGGGCATGTCGAGCGTCTTGGGAGGAATCGTGGGCCTCTCCATGTGCAAAGAGCTCGGGCCCGTGATGATGTCGGTCCTCATCGCAGGAAGGATCGGTTCCGCGATGGCCGCTGAGATCGGCTCGATGCAGGTCTACCAGGAGATCGACGCTTTGCGCACCATGAACATCAATCCGATCCACTACCTCGTACTCCCGCGATTGCTCGCCATCAGCCTGGCTCTCCCCCTGCTCGTCGTCTTCTCCATCCTCGTGGGCTGGACCGGCGGGGCAGCTGTCTCCGCCTTGAACCACGACATCAACGTCTCTTTTCAAAGTTTTTTCGGCAACCTCCGCGAGGTCGTCAAGCCTCAGGATGTGCTCAATGGCCTCGCTAAAAGCCTGGGATTCGCCCTCATCATCGGAGTCGTTGGTTGCCATCAGGGCCTGAGCACCATCGGCGGCCCTCGTGGCATCGGACGCTCCGTCACCAAAGCGGTCGTCAATTCTATCGTGCTCATCCTGATCATGGATTACGTCCTCACACGATTGCTCATGGTGTTCGATCTTTAACTCACGACTCCACTCGCTTACCCCATGGCAACCAACCAAAACAGTGGCGGCGTCCGAATCTCCGTGCGTGGCCTTCGAAAAAGCTACGGAGGCCATCCCGTTCTGAAGGGGCTCGACTTTGAGGTGGCTCCGGGCGAAATTTTCGTAGTCATGGGACCCAGCGGCAGCGGCAAAAGCGTGTTGCTCAAGCACATCATCGGCCTTGAATCCCCCGATGAAGGGGAGATCTTCGTGAACGGCGACCCCGTGCATGGGACGCAAATCACGGACAAATACCGCATGGCGATGGTGTTCCAATCCGGGGCCCTGCTAAATTCCCTCACTGTGGGTGAGAATGTCGGGCTGTACCTTTCCGAACACAGGCTCGAATCGGAGGAAAACATCCAGAGAATTGTGGCCGAAAAGCTCGATTTGGTCGGGCTCTCAAACCTGCAGCACCGCACCCCTTCCGAACTCTCCGGGGGCATGAAAAAGCGTGTCGCCCTGGCCAGGGCCCTCGCGGTTGAGCCTCAGTTGATCCTCTACGACGAACCCACCGCGGAACTCGACCCCCTCAGCGCGATCACCATCGGCGAGGAAATCTACAATCTCGGCCAACGCATTCATGTGACCTCCATGGTCGTCACCCATGATCGAGATCTCGCCTTCGGCGTGGCCGATCGCATCGCCATCATGTTCGACGGCGAAATCCTGCTCGTGGGAAGCCCGGAGGAAATCCGGCAGAGCACCCACCCCGCCATTCGTGAGTTTACCACAGCCAATTTCAACCTGAACAAGACATCCAAAGCCCCATGAAAAACACCCTTGAAACACGCCTAGGCCTGTTCTTCGCCCTCGCCCTCGTCACTGCCTTTATCATCCTCGAGATGGTGGGGGGCGCCGATTTTCTGAGGAAAACTATCCCTCTCAGGGCACGCTTCAACAACGTCCAGGAACTGAAGGCCGGGGATCCCGTAAAAATGGCCGGTGTCCAGGTGGGGAGGGTCGAAAGTATCAGCATCGCCGATCAAAAGGTCGAGGTGCTCATGAAACTGGACCCTGAAGCCGAAGTGCGAACCAGCAGCCGGGCAGCCATCAAATTCGTTGGTCTCATGGGGCAGAACTACGTGGCCATCGACTTCGGCACCCCTCAATCACCCAAGGCAGCCCCCAACACTTTGCTCGAGTCCGGCGATCAGGTCGATCTCAGCACTCTCATGTCCAAACTTGAGGGGGTCGCGTCCGGCGTCGAAGGTCTGACAAAAAACTTCAGCGGCGAGAATTTCAGCAATTTGCTGGGGCCCTTCACCGATTTCCTCAAACAAAACAACCCCAAGCTCACCGCCATTCTTGGCAACCTCCAAAACATCACCACTCAAATCTCGGACGGCAAAGGCACCGTCGGCAAACTCCTCTCAGACGACGCGCTTTACACAAGCGCCCTGGACACCGTCAAGAATCTCAACACCACCGCCGAGGAGATCAAAAAAGCGATCACCGATGCTCAGAGCACGCTGGATGCGGCAAAATCCGTCATCACGCAGATCAACCAGGGCCAGGGCACTGTCGGCAAACTGATCAAGGACGAGGCGCTTTACACAGAAACCACCACGGCGATGACGAACCTCAGGGAGATTCTTCAAAAAATCAACCAAGGCCAGGGATCTGTGGGCAAACTGGTCAATGACGAAAGTTTCTACAACAACGCCACCATGACCCTGCAAAAAGTGGACAAAGCCACCGAAGGCCTGGAGGATCAGGGACCCCTCAGCGTCCTGGGCCTGGTGGTCGGCAAGCTATTCTGATCTCAACTCAACGCATCGGCCCCAAAACCTTTCCACGAACTTTTAGTGGCGGGAACTGCCCGTTTAGTGTTAGCTCTGGAAATGTCCATTTTTCGTAACTTTTCGTCAACCGGATCGACCATTCTCCCGGCGGCGCGCCGCGGGTTCACCTTGATAGAGTTGCTCGTGGTGATCGCCATCATCGCCATCCTCGCGGGCATGCTGCTTCCGGCCCTGTCCAAAGCCAAAGCAAAGGCCGCCGCCATCGCGTGTCTCAACAACGTCAAACAACTCGCCCTGGCCGCTAATGTCTACTCTGGGGACAACCTTGAGGCCTGGCCCGCAAACAACCCTGGCGATGATGGCGTGAACCTCGCGAACCCACCCGCTACCTATGTGGCGAAAGTCTGGGCCGAAGGTCGCGAAGGCTCCAACCTCACGGACGAGAGCACCGCCGCCGGCCTGGTTTCCGAAAAGCTCTCCTTGCTCGCGCCCTTCATCCAGGCCAAAGGGAGCTTCCGTTGTCCCGGTGACAAGAAACCGATCAAACAGGGAAACAAACTGTTCCTCCGCCCTCGCAATTACGGCATGAACACGTTCTTCGGGTGGACTGGCTTGGCTTATCACGGTGAGCCAAACCCGAAGTATCGGATGTTCAAGAAGACCACGGACGTCACCCAATCTTCAGCGTTTTTCCTCTTTGGAGAGATCCACCCTTTCAGCATTTGCCGCCCTCAATTTGGCGTCCACATGGAAGGCAATAATGTCTATCATGTTCCCGGCAATTATCACGGGAAAAGCTCCACGTTCAGTTTCGCCGATGGCCATGCCGAAGCGCATAAATGGGTCAACGCCAAGTACAACAACCCCGGATTGGCAGAGTCCGACGGTTTCTGGCACAACCACGAAGCTCCGATGCCGGGCATCACACCCGCCCAAGCCCTGGTTGACAACATCTGGTTCAGGGAACATACCACCGAGCTTCGGTGATTACGGCCGCGGTCCGGCCACTCTGTAAAACGAGGTGCTCCTTGCCGGTTGAAGGATGGCTTCCCGCCATCCGTCTGAGTCCGAAATCTGCAGAGAAGCAGGAATCCATCGAGCCGATGGCAGACTCTCCGTAGATTCGAGAACCGTCCCGTCTTGATTTGCTCCCTTCCATCGCAAGCGAATTTGCTGACCTGCGATCATGGTGATCTCGAGCAATCGATGCACCTCGGCGAAGCCAGTGCCAGGAGTAGCCGCCGCCGCAACCCAAGACCCAGGGTCGTTTTCGTCGGATTGGATTCGGCGGCGCTGTAGCGACGCGCCACCGCCCGCCGCGGCCTCGGGCCAGGGGGGACGAAAACCGTATTCAAAAGTTTTGGAAATGCCGGCAAGGGTTGTCAGGGTAAAAGAGTCGCCCTCATTGTTCAGCCCTCCGTCATATCCGCCGTTGGCCTGACGGTTGGGATAACGACGATGGAACTTGGCAGGATCTCTCGCCAAGACCAGAAACTCTCCCGCTCCCAATCGAGTGCCGGGAGCAATGACTTGGCGGATTCCGTTCGAAATCCGAAGCCCCCCCAAATCCAGCGCCGCCGCCCCGGTGTTCACAAACTCGATGAATTCAAATTCGTCCCCCTCTACACCCATCCAATCTTCCGGGTGATAATCAATTTCACTGAGCTGCAGGAATTCAAGCGTGCGATCAGGCGCCGGCGCCAAACGCACGACGGCACTCCATTCCGTTGCGGTGCGCACCCGGGCCAGGATGACCCCACGCCTGGGTTGATTCACCGCGCTGACGAAAAGTTGCGCGCTCGCGGCGACGCCACCTCCCGGGCTCCTTGGGTCTGTGCCGTCGAGGGTGTAATACACGGACCCCGTTGAGTTTGGGTTCACGATGCGGAAGGACGCTCCACCGGCGGTTTCATCGCCGGTACTGACAAACATGGGGGGATCGGTCACAGGATAAAGTTTCGCCGTCCGGAAGCGTTTCAGAGCGACGGCGTGGTTCGATGGGAAATAGACGGACTGCATCCAACCATGGTTGGCAAGCCATTCGACTTCACGACGATAGGGCGCTCCGCTCCGCCACACGTCGCCCCAGCGGGCGCTCTCCGCAACCATGCTCGCGTCCACCGTGGCGCTCAACCGATCCCAGCGCGCCCTGTTGCTGGAAACGCAGAGCGCCCCGTCGAACAAGTGAAGCTGGACACGGTCAGCGAACAATTGACGAAATTCGGCATTGGCTCGGCACCTGGAGTAGACGAAGGACGGCGTGCCAGGGGTGCCCGCCTCGGCGTAAATAGGACCCGATGATGTGTGCTGTTTGACCAGGGAGTTGATGGATATCTCCTGGTCCCAAGGGAAGAACTTGAACCCGGCGCTGTTCGTTCCACGTCGCCGGGCCGCCCACCAGTTGTGATTGGGCCAGTCATCCGCGCCGATGAACACATGCAAAATCATGTAGTCCACCAAGTTCGTGACATCGAGCAGAACCGGAAGCGCGGGGTTTCTGGTTCCATCCGGTGTGTTCCCGAGAAGTTTCTGATAGTTTGCCGTCTGCGCGAGATTCGCGGATGCCGCGGAAATCAGCTGGTCCCAAGCCTGCCGGTTGCCTGAGCGCAGCTCCGTGTAGTCGGCAAGCACATCGTATTCATCAGATTCACCCCCCAGATAAGCGGCGGCGAAATCGGCGTCCGGACGTTCGCAGAGATTATACACCCCCCAATACAGACCGTTCACGAAGAGATGGGAAAAGACCCCGTGGCCCGCCGGTTGCCCCATGGCGAGCAGCGCATCGCGAACCCATTGGTCCCGCACGTAACTGGCGTCCTTTCGATACCAACGTAGAACGCCATCGACCCTCTGATCCCACTCGACGCCCGCCCAGGTGTCCGTGGAACCGCCCCGCAGCACCAGTCGGTTGAACCGTCCTTCCGTCGAATCAGGAAACATCGGATAGTTCAGACGGGAAGGTCCGTATTCGCTCCGGAAAACCAGGCTGAAACTGTGCTTTGGAGTGAAATTCTTCTGGCGCGAAACGTTGCCATGAATCCGCAGTCCTGCGTCGGTCGCAAAATCGACTCTCTTCCCCGCATTGAACCACTCCACGCTCGCCTTGCGCTCCCATGAGTCGTCCCGCGCCTCGGGATTGCGATAGAGTCCTCGAGAGCCAAACATATCCTCAGTGGGCGTGCCGAGGCTCAAGACCGGCAGGCTACGAAGTGAGCTCTGAAACGTGGGACCCTTGGGATTGTTGACAACTCTCGCGTCGATCGCGAAATCGGCCGAGGCTTCACGGGCCCAGTTGGAGTCGATCCCTCGGGGAGCTTTTTGCGACGCCACTCGATCCGCCATGATATAGGTGTGCGTTTGGATTGGAGGGGATTGGTGATCGTCCCTGAAAACCCCCACCCTGAGCAGCGTCGTGTTGGTCAGCGGCAGGGAAGTTCGATCCTCCGACCCCGCCATCCGAAGGCCGTTCGTCGCACCAGGCCAGGAACCGTCTGTGGTGTAAACCAGGGTCGAGCCGGGGCTCGGTTTCTTCAGCACGACAGCCGTGTTCTCATCGTAAAACCCACGCCCAGGCTCCACCTCAGCCGCTTCCAAGAATCCTGCGACACCCGCGGGATTGGCCGCCCCAGGAGTGGGCGCGCCAAAGAATCGCTCTGAAACCGTTTCGCCGACGCCCATTTCGAGGTCGAAAAGCAAACTTTCCATCTCCAACTCGTGATTCAAGGCCAACACCGCCAGCACGTTCGTTCCGGGTTTCAGCTTCACGCCGGCCACAAAAAACTCTTCCTGAATTGTGGAAGCCTGCACGGCTCGCATCGATGACGCCACAAAACCCGTCTGATCGTTCCCCGTGGCGTTCCTTCGTGCCACCTCAACCCCATTGAGAAACGCCACGAACCCGTCGTTGTATCGCACACGAAAACGCAGCGTGTCGACGGACGCTCCATTGGCGACGGCAAACGGGGCGCGAAGGCGAACGGCAGCGGGTCCAGTGGACGCCTGTGCCGGGAGTTCGGTGTGGATCAGGGACCTCAGCAAATGCCATCGTAAAGGGGACTCCCCAGCAGCCAATGCCTGAATCTCCGCCTCGCCAAGTGCCTCCTCGAAAAGCCCTGCATCGTCGATCAAACCATGATAACCGGCCCCTCCGGAACGAGTTGTGGCACCAAGAAAGAAACTGGCGATCGGACTCAGCTTGTCTGTGTTCACAGCGCGTATCAGGCGCTTCCCGTTCTGCCATATTTCCTTCACCGTTCCACTTTTGACGAACGCGTAGTGGTTCCATACGGTCCGCCAGTGGCTCGGATCAGGGTCGGGGATAGACACCCGGTTCAAGCTCGCATCGCAACAGCCCGTGTCCCAATAAATCACCTGATCACTCCACGGCACATGGGCGTTCAGCGAACGGGTTCCACTCCCATCGAGCCGGCTTCCAGCCCAGAACAGGCTGTCGTTCGAAGGCTGCGCTTTGTCGCCTCGAATCCACAGACTCACCGTCACCGCATCCCCTTTGATCGCCGTTGCAAACATCGACCCGCTCGCGCCGGGGACATCCATCAGCCCGGTTCCTGCAAGGTTGAGAGCTCGATCCCCAACCGCGGCAGTCCGACCTCCTGAGTCGACCGAGAGGCTCGCGCGAATGAGGGAGCCGTCGTGATGGCGTTCGCCCCGGTCCGGCACTTTGGATGTTTGCACGGTGTTGTTGAAATCCCAAAACGCGATCAAACTGGGAGGAACCCGGTAAGCGACATCAAAACCAATCCCCATGCGAGCCGGCATCCATAGAGAATCCTCATAGTCCGCCTCCCGCCACCGCCAGTCCAAGTCCCCCTCGGTCGGAATCTGAATCCGAACATCTGTCAGCCGCCCGACGAGCGGTGTTTCAGAGAATCGTCGTCCCAAACCCTGCGAGATGTCCGCGCGCTGTGCCCCGTAACGAATCGCTTGAATTACGCGGACACCATCGGGCGCTAGCAGGGCTAGAAAACCTCCGCTCCTGGACAGCCGGAAGTTGGTGTGCAACGGGTCTCCGGGAAGTGCTTGACCCTTGCCCGAGGCAAAAACCACAAGCCAGCTTCGCGGAGGGATGTCGACGGCAGGAAATTGCCATTTAGTCGGAACCGCTTCCTCGTCGGTCAAATGATAGCCGGTCAATGACACCGCCTCGGAACTCTCATTTTCAAGCTCCAACCAATCCGAAAACTTCCCCTCCGAATCCATCAGCGTTCGGGTGTTGTCCGCCAGGAACTCCGAGATCCTTACCTGAGCCATGCCGGGCCCTGCACAAAGGAGGGACAGCAGCAACAGAAGGGATGTTGGTCGGGGCACCAATCGTTTGCCGAGCGATCGCGCTATTCGCCCACAACAAGGTCGCGACACTCTTTTCGTCCAGGCACGGATCACCCGCGCGAATGCGGGGGCCGGAAACCGAAAACAAAAGCGCGTAACCATCCTCCAGCGTAGCCCCAAACGCATTGTCGCCGCCAATGAAAAGATCGAGCTGCACGCCAGGGGCGGAGGCCCATTCCAAAGCCTTCAAAACAATCCTCCATCACCGAGTTCATGAGGCGAAAACACCTCCACAGTTCAGTGCTGAATCCAGGCCAAGCACCGTCCTGACAAAGGCAGGGCCGTTGCGGTGGGATGTCCGCGCCGTGTTCAACGGCGCAATGCCCGTGGCCCCATGGGCGAGCAGACCACAGGCATTCGCCAGACGTGCGTATCCCGCCCGCGGGTTCGCGGGCGGAGACGTCGCACAGCGATGTCCCTACCTCCGCCTCGATCCGCCTTCGGTTCGTAAAACGTCAGCGAACGCCTTCAAACTTTGATTTGCCCTTTGGCCTGTGATCTCTATGTTTCCGCCCGTGCGCCCGAGGTTCCGCGAACTATTCGTTGTTCTCGAATCCGGCACGGAATTCACACATCATACCTCATGAGCTTTCGGGTCTTTAATACCTTGTCCCGTTCGATAGAAGAGTTTGTCCCGATGGATCCGCTCGGGAAAAAGGTCGGCATGTATTGTTGCGGCCCCACCGTCCATGATTTTGCGCACATTGGAAATTTCCGAACTTTTGTGTTCTCCGACCTGATGCGCCGGTTCCTGGAGCACAAAGGTTATGCCGTGCGCCACGTGATGAATGTGACGGACGTCGAAGACAAGATCATTCAACGAGTGCGCGCTCGGGAGATGACTCTAAAAGCCTATACCTCAACGTATGAGGATGCGTTTTTTACGGATCTTGATTGCCTCGGATGTTTGAGACCTGTCCACGTCCCACGGGCCACGGATTACATCGTGGAGATCGTCCATTTGATCGAAACGCTGCTGGCGCGTGGCATGGCGTATGGAGTGCCTGATGGATCGGTGTATTTTAGCATCCAGAAATATCGCGACGCAGGGTTTCGTTACGGCCAATTGCTGAACCTGGACTTCGATCAGTTGCGCCCGGGCGCCCGCGTGGCCTCCGATGAATACGGCAAGGAATCAATCGCCGATTTCGCCTTATGGAAGGCGCGAGTTCCAGAAGACGGCGGCGTTTTCTGGCCGAGCCCCTGGGGCGAAGGCCGGCCGGGTTGGCACATCGAATGCAGCGCCATGAGCATGCAGTTGCTAGGCCCCAGTTTTGACCTGCACCTGGGAGGTGAGGATTTGGTGTTTCCACATCATGAAGATGAGATTGCTCAAAGTGAGGGTGCCGGGGGCCAAAGCCCTGGCTGCCGTTTCGTCCGGTACTGGATGCACGGGGCTCATCTCCTGGTGGAAGGCAAAAAGATGAGCAAATCTCTCGGGAACTACTTCACCCTGCGTGACCTCATCATGAAAGGTTTTTCAGGTCGCGAGATCCGCTTCCTACTGCTTTCTGCGCACTATAGAGAATCCTTCAACTTCACACTCGAGGGACTGCACGGTGCCCGGTCCGCACTGGGCAGGATCGATGATTGCCTGACCCGCCTCGCGGAACTCGCTGGCACCGCCACGGCCTCCGCTGAAGATCGATTGAGCTCGGGTATTGTCCCGGGTGTCGCGGCCGCGCTGGATCACGACTTGAACGTCTCCCAAGCCTGGGCCGTCGTGTTCGAGTGGGTGCGCGAATGCAATCGCGCCTTGACGACAAATCAAGTCTCGCCCGGGATTGCCGCGGCGGCCCTGGCCGCCTGGCGCCATGTCGACGAGATATTTGGGTTGGCAAACGGTTCACCCGCTCCCGCCGCTGTGTCCTCCGAACTCGAAGCCCTGCTCGCCGAAAGGCAGGAGGCCCGAAAAGCCAAGGATTTCAAACGCTCCGATGCCATCCGCGATGCCTTGAAGGTGAAAGGCTGGCTGATCGAGGATACGGCCGCAGGTCCGCGCTTGAAGAAATTGGGATGAATCCCCTGCGGTCACTGGTCACTGATCACTGATCACTGGTCACTGATCCCCCGACGCTTCCGGATTTGACTGGGTACCGGGCACACAACATTTTATTCTCCTTCAATGAGCAAGAAATGGAAAATCGCGGGAATCAATTTTGACCACATGCACATGGGTGACCTGCTCCGGTTGACCCACGAACATCCCAACGCCGAAATTGTTGGTATTTCCGACGAAATTCCCCAGCGCATGGAGTGGTCCCGGCGCACGTTCAACCTCCCACAAGAGTCGGTGTTCACAGATTACAGGGCGTGTCTCGAAAAAACTCGCCCCGATCTGGTGATCCTCTGCCCCGCGACGGCCCAACACGCTGACTGGACGGAACGAGTGGCTCCCTATGGAGCCCATGTGCTCGTCGAGAAACCCTTTGCATCGAGCCTCGCGGAAGCCGACAGGATGATCGCCGCACTCGCTAAGACGGGCAAGCAACTCATCATCAACTGGCCCTTGCGATGGGTGAGTTCCCACGTGATGGCGAAAAAGCTGGTCGACCAAGGAATGATTGGAGACTTGTCTGAGGTGCATTTCTACGATGGCAACCGAGGGCCTTTGTATCATACGGCCGACAAAATCGAGCTGCACCCAACGGCCGAAGAAAAGGGGCGCTCCTGGTGGTACCAGAAGGCCCATGGCGGAGGATCGCTCCTGGATTATCTCGGTTACGGTGTCACTCTTGGCAGCTGGTTTTTTAACGGCAAACGACCGGTCGAAATCACCTCGGTGGTGGATCAATCGCTGGGGCTGGAGGTGGATGAGCACAGCATCACGGTGGCTCGCTATGACTGCGGGCTCTCAAAGTTTGAGACCCGGTGGGGAACCTTCACCGATCCTTGGATACAACAGCCACAGCCCAAGTGTGGATTCGTTTTGAAAGGAACCCAGGGCACCCTCAGCAGCTACGATTACGAGACGGTTGTCCGCCTGCAAACGGAGGCCAGACCCGAAGGTTTCGAATTGCCGGCGGATCCGTTACTTTCTCCATTTCACAACCCAGTGCACTACGTGCTGCATTGCCTTGAAACTGGCAAGTTTGTCGACGGTCCTTTATCGACAGAAGTCTCCAGGCTGGGCCAACAGATCGTGGACAGCGCGGCAAGAAGCGCCCGCGAAAAGCGCTCCGTGCCCCTGGTTGACAGCTCCAACTGAGGACCAAACAGAAACGACGATCCCTGCCGCCGCAGTTGCTTGTCAGGCGGCATCATGCAAGGATGCGCTCATGCTGCCGCGCCTCCTGAGTCCCTGGGTTTTCGGTTTCCTCTTGGGTGGGACCCTGATCACTTCCGCTGAAACCAACGTCTGGATGCTCACGCCCGGCTTCATCGTGCGCGAGCTCCCGGTCAAACTCTCCAACATCAACAATCTGCGTTTCACACCGGACGGACGGCTCACAGCGCTGGGCTACGATGGTCGCGTTCATATCCTCCGTGACTCCAATGGCGATGGGCTCGAAGACGAAGCTTTCCTGTTTTGGGACAAGCCCACGCTCAGTGTGCCGGTAGGCATGGCGTGGACTAAGGAAGGGCTCTACGTCTCTTCCCATGGCAAAGTTTCGCTGCTTCGCGACACCGATGGAGACGGAAAAGCGGATAGGGAAGAAATCAAGGCGAGTGGGTGGCCTCCAACCGACGTGGGATCAGGCGGGGTCGATGCGACAGCCGTGGTTCCGGACCGCCATGGCAATCTCTACTTCGGCCTTCTGACAGCCGACTACTCGAACCCGTATCGCGTCAAGGATGGGGTATCGCACTATGAACTCAAGGGCCGACGAGGCACAATCCAGAGGTGGTTGAGGTCGAACGGACAACTCGAAACCGTTGCCACGGGAATCCGCGTGCCCTACACGCTTGCCTTCAATCGTGAAGGCGATTTATTTGTTACCGACCAGGAAGGGGAAACCTGGTGCCCGGACGGAAATCCTTTGGATGAACTGAACCACATCGTTCTCGGGCGCAACTACGGATTCCCACCACGCCACGAACACTATCTGCCGGACCTTGTGAGCGAACCGCCCGTTGTGGCGTTTGGACCGCAGCATCAATCCGCGTGTGGCCTGGTGTTCAACGAATCGAACAGGCACCGCAAAGCGTTCGGCCCCGCCTGGTGGGAGGGCGATGCCTTCGTGGTGGGCGAATCAAGGGGTAAGATCTGGCGGACCCGGCTCGTGAAAACACCGGCTGGCTACGTGGGGAAGGAGGTGCTCATCGCACGCTTGAACCGCCTCACCACAGATGTCGCGATCTCTCCGCAAGGCGACCTTTACGTTTCGTGCCATAGCGGGAGTCCAGATTGGGGCACCGGACCCAATGGAGCAGGCAACTTGTTCCAAATCACTTACGCCGATTCCCAAGCGCCGCAGCCGATTTCGGTCTGGGCACCGGGCCCCATGGAAGTTCGAGTGGCCTTCGATAGGCCCCTCGATCCGGCCTTGACGACTCACTTCAAAGAAATCTCGATCGAGTTTGGAGAATACATTTCGGCAGCGGGCAGGTTCGAGGTCCTCAAACCGCCTTACAAAGCGGTTCAGCAACAGGAGTCGACACCCCGTGGCACCCTGCGCGTGGTGGCTGCGCGGCTCTTGCCCGACCGCCGCACCGTGGTCCTGACGACCGATCCGCATCCGCAATCCGTCGGCTACGCCTTGACGCTCCCGGGCGTGAAGGCCGCCGGGTCCAAGAAACCTCCCGCCACCGTCGATCTCGCGTATGATTTGAACGGCGTTGAAATCAAGTGGTTCGAGCCTGGCAACAAAACGAACTCCAGTTGGAGCGGTTGGGCCCCTCACTGCGACTGGAAGGTCAACACCGCTTTCGAGTGGCACGAAGTGAATCGCGAGCATTTTTCCCGGATCCTGCGGCGCAAAGGTCGATTGCAACTTCAGTCCCGGCTCGTCTTCAAGTCTGCCCAAGTCCACTTGCGAGTCGAGAACTCGTCTCCGTTTGAGATGAGCCTTGGGTCGACGTCGGTCAAAGCCAAGTCCAATCCACGCGGGCACTTCACTGCGGAGATGACCTTCAAGCCGAATGACCAACCGCAACTGTTCACACTGATCCAGGAAACCAGCCTGGCCAAACAACCCGGGATCTACGCGACCTATTCGACTAGCCTGGACTCCACTTCAAGGGCGATACCTCTGGGAGCCTTCCTGCTGCCCTGGGCACCCGCGCATCAACCGCCTCCTCAAGTGCCCCTCGAGGCAACGGAACTGAAAGGAGGCGACTACGAGCGAGGACGAGCCTTATTCGTTGGCGATCGATTGAAGTGCGTCACCTGCCATCGACTGCGAGGAGAAGGCAGCCTGTTGGGCCCTGATCTGAGCAACCTGACTCATCGCGATCCCGCTTCGGTGCTGCGCGACATCACTCAACCCAATGCCCTGATAAATCCCGATTACGTGGCCTACAAGATACGCCTTCGCGACGGCGGCGACTTCAACGGTTTTGTCCGGGCGCAGGATGATAGTTCACTGCGTTTGATGGGTGCCGATGGCAAGGAACAATCGGTGAGACGCGAACTTGTCAGCGAGATGCACCCGAGCGCTGTGTCGCTCATGCCGTCCAACCTGCTCGAAGGACTCCAGGAAATCGAAGTCCGCGATCTCATGGCCTTTTTGATGAGCCCTGCTGGTCGATGAGTGCCGCGGCAAACCGCGACCATGCCGACCTAGGCACAGAAGCGGGAAGGGGGTGCAGGCGTGACCGGTGACCATTGACCAGGGGTCAGTGGTCAGATCTTCGCCGTGCCGAGCCGAATCGCCTTCATCATCTCATTTAAGAAACGGAAAGCGCAGCGCGAGACGCAGGATATTCATCCACATCTCGCCATGGAGAGTGACCGGCAAATACACCGGGTTCAACGCCAGCACAACGAGACCGAGCAGAATCAACGCAAGCAGCACGAAGCGAATCCAGGGCTTCCATACGAGATAAAAGATAACCGATGCGCAGGCACGGGCGAAAAATCGCAGCATAACGCCGTAAACCAACAGGTGGACCACGCCAACCACGAACCCCATCAACCCTCCGCCGAACATTATTGGGATGTAAAACCAGATTGGGACCATGCCATCCACGAACAAAAATCAGGCATAAGTGGGAACTGTAAGGCAGAAAAGCGCCGAACAGTTTGCAGGCGGCGAGCGTGGCTGTGTATCGTTTTGGATCGGCCATCGCCAACTGGGGAAAAACAATCGACCAACCCTTCGACCTGTCGGAGGTCGGTCGAGCCGTGCCACGGATCGCGGGTTTGGGAACCCGGTTTGTGCGGATCATGAGCTATGGTTCGCGGCGAGGAGGACCAAATGGCAGAGAAGGCTGAGGCTGCCTTCTGGAATCGTACCATGCTTGATGTTTGGGCAGAGTGAGCGCATGATTTGTTGATGGGCAAAGTCATCGTCAAAGTGAAGCTGACCAACTTGTTCGATCTGGGAGTACAGAAGCGCAAGCTGTCCAAGGCGCGGCCTCGCACGACCGAGGTGGAGGCGTTGGTAGACACGGGTGCCACACGTCTATATTTGAGGCCGAGCGTCATTCGAATCCTGGGACTCGCCAAGGTGGACGAAGTTGTCTCGCAGACAACCAATGGCCCCAAGAAGCGGTCGGTATATGAACCGGTGCGGCTGGAGGTTCAGGGCCGGTACGGAAACTTCGATGTAGTGGACATTGGCGAGAACGTTCCGAATCTCCTCGGCCAGATCCCCCTTGAATACCTTGATTTCGTGGTGGACTCGAAGAACCAGAAACTCATCCCCAATCCGGACCACGGCGACAAGCAGATGAGTGAAGAGTATTGAGGTTCATTGTCGGGATTCCCCCATCGAGCCCTCACGGCACGTTCGACGGGGCAAACTTCACTCCTTCCAGGATTTTGGGATTATTGACCTATACGTTTTGATCCGTGCTGCACCAAATCATCGATGAGAAAATCACCGCGAAACGTTCGTGAACCGCTGGTTGATTTGTCTCGATTTTTGCCAGCGTTTGGTTTTGTGATGGTGCCATGCACACGATACTCTTTCACCGCGCAGTTTGTTTGATGGGGACTTTGATGATTATGAGCCATGTTGATTTATATTCGGCCACCGCCGCTTCCAGTCAGGTCAGTGTCTATTTTGGCACCTACACGGGCAAAGCCAGCAAGGGCATCTATCACTCGCAACTGGATCTCGCGACCGGCCATTTGAGCGACCCCACACTAGTGGGAGAGGCGACGAACCCCGGTTTCCTCGCTATCCACCCCAAAAAGCGGTTCCTCTATTCCGTGGGAGAAGTGGAAAAGGGTGGTGGCGTCACCGCCTGGTCAATCGATCCGAAAAGCGGGATGTTAAGCAAACTCAACCAGCAACCCTCTGGCGGTCCGGGGCCCACCCATCTGGTCGTCGATCCCGCCGGGAAGAATGTGCTGGTCGCCAATTACTCCGGAGGCAGCGTAGCCTGTCTGCCGATCAATACCGATGGCACGTTGCGTCCCGCGAGCGCTTTTGTTCAACACACGGGCTCGAGCGTGAATCGAAGCCGCCAAGAGGCGCCGCACGCCCACGGCATCTATACCGATCCCGCGAATCGTTTCGTGTTCGTCCCTGATCTGGGGCTCGACCAGGTAAAGATCTACCGCTTCGACGCCGAGAATGGAACGTTGACCCCGAACAACCCCGCGTTTGCGGCTGTCGCCCCCGGCGCAGGCCCGAGGCATTTTAGTTTCGACCCAAAAGGGCGGTTTGGCTTCGTGATCAATGAGATGGTATGCACCATGACCGCCTTTAGCTACGATGCTAAAGCGGGACGATTGACGGAGATCCACACTGTTTCAACCCTCCCACAAGGGGTGGCGGTCGACCCGAGCTACAGTACCGCCGAAGTGTTCGTGCATCCGAACGGTAAATTCCTCTACGGCTCCAACCGTGGTCATGACACCATCGCGGTGTTTTCAATCGACTCCAAAGGCCACCTGAAATTGATCGAAAATGAACCGTCGTTGGCGAAGATTCCGCGCGGATTCGGCATCGATCCCACCGGTCAATACCTGATCGCGGGCGGCCAAAATTCCGACAATGCATTTGTGTTCCGCATCCACCAAAAGACCGGACACCTCGAACCCACGGGACAGAAAGTGTCAGTCGGATCCCCGGTGTGCGTCGAATTTCTCTCCAGATAACCTTGCGGAGTGATCGATGAATGTTTGACAGGAAACCGCCGTCCACACCTTTGCTTATGCGAAAAGCTACATTCTTAAACACAATCCTGATCTTAGCCGTCACCCAGATGGCTTTTCTTCAAGCCCAAGACACACCCGGCGCCAA
>CANLCA010000005.1 GCA_947487925.1 Verrucomicrobiales bacterium
ACAGCGTCATCGGGGTCTACCCATCGATGGTCAGTCTGAAGGACGGCCCGGTGTTGATCGTGTACTACGAGGAGGGGACAGGTTCCAACATCCGCGCCCGTAGGTTTCGCGTTGAAGAAACGGACGTCATGCGGCAACCTAGGTGACATTCAGCCGACGGAAATGAAAATAACTAACTCTCAATTCCGCGCGTGTGGAAATATCCGGCGCGACGCCTTCACTCTAATTGAACTGTTGGTGGTGATTGCCATCATCGCTATCCTGGCCGGGATGTTGTTGCCCGCGCTGAGCAAGGCGAAAACGAAGGCGGAAGGCATCAAGTGTCTGAGCAACTTGAAGCAGCTTCAGCTCGCCTGGCAGATGTACGCGGACGACAACAACGACAAGGTGATTCCGAATTTGTGGGCGGGATCAGTCGATATTAGGAAAGTGGAGAGAAACTGGGTCGCGGGCCGGCTGGATTTCAACGGCGCCAATGCTGACAACACGAACACGGTGCTGCTTTCCGGATCGCCCCTCTACGCTTACACCAGTTCGATCGGTGTTTACAAATGTCCTGCCGACAAAACGGGTGTGCTCACCGCGGGCGGCCGGCGGCCCCGCACGCGGAGTCTTTCGATGAATTGCTGGGTGGGCGACGTCGAACGGCGCGCCTGGGGCGGCCAATTGCAGTACCGCTCGATCGTCAAGCTCTCGGACTTCATCGATCCCGCGCCCGCGGGCACCTTTGTGTTCATCGACGAACATGAGGACAGCATTGACGATGGCTGGTTTGCGGTGGACATGGGGGATCGTGGGGCGGCCACGATCATCGCCAATTATCCCGCCAGCTATCACAACGGTGCGGGGGGACTTTCGTTTGCCGATGGCCACGCGGAGATTCACAAGTGGCTCGACCCTCGCACGCGGATCAAGGTCACCCACACTTACATCCCTCTGAACGTTGCGTCGCCCAACAATAAAGACATCGCCTGGCTGCAAGCGCGCACCACGGGGTTGCTGAAGTAAAGGCGGGCGAGCAGCAGCGATCATGACCACGAGCCGCATGAATTTGCTCCACCTCGCGCTGCTCGCCCCCGCCCAGCGATGCGACATCCACGGCCTCCCATTTTGAAGTATGATAATTCCATCGCCGTCGCCTCATGTCGTCCTGTGAAGGGCGGCTGGACTGCACACCAAAAAGACAGTTTGAATCGAGCCGGGAATCTGTTAATTGACTTCACGAACAACCACTCAGAGTCTGATGCCGTCGCGCCGAATCCGAGATTTCGCAAGGCGCGCAAGAAACCCAGATGAGTCACAGCACAACGATACTTGGATTCACGTCCTGGCCAAGACCTCACGGTGCCAGTGTCGGCTTACGGCCAATCCAAGTGGCGTGGTTGGCGGTCTCCCTCGGATTATTCGCCATCCCGCTCGAATTGCAGGCGAACAATCCGGCGGAGACCTCCAAAACCGGGCCTGGCCCAGCCAAGAGCGACTGGGCGTTCAAGCCAATCGCCAGTCCCGCCGTTCCCGAGGCGAAACAATCCGGCATGGTATTGACACAAGTCGATGCATTCGTCCTCGCCAAACAGGATGCGCAAGGCATTGAACCCGCGCCTCTGGCCGACCGCCGTGCGTTCCTCCGCCGTGCGACGTTTGACGTGACGGGTCTGCCACCCACGCCTGAAGAAGTGGAGGCTTTCCTGACGGACAATTCCTCGCAGGCTTACGAAAAAGTCGTGGACCGCTTGCTTGATTCGCCGCAGTACGGCGAGCGATGGGCGCGGCATTGGCTCGATGTCGTCCGCTTTGCCGAGACCGACGGATTTGCGATCGATGAAGAACGCCCGACGCTCTGGCGCTATCGGGACTATGTCGTCCGCGTGCTCAATGAGGATCGTCCATTCGACCGCTTCATTCGCGAGCAACTGGCCGGGGATGAATTGGACGCCGGGAGCGAGGGGACTGTCGCCACGGGCTTTTACCGGCTCGGTCCATGGGAGGCCGACAATATGGTGCCGGAAAACAAACGGCAGGACTACCTCAACGAAATCACGGACACGGTGGGGTCAGTCTTCCTGGGGCTCACGGTGGGCTGTGCCCGGTGTCATGATCACAAATATGACCCGGTATCCATCGTGGATTATTACAGCCTGCAAGCGTTTCTCGCCCCATTGAAGCGCGCGGAGCCTGCCGCTAAGTTTCTCGAGGCTGAAAAGCGTGGTGAGTTCCACTCGCAATACGCCAAAGCTGAGGAGGAGATGATTCGGAGACAGCGCGCATTGTCCAAGTTTCGGACCTCGTTCAGGCCGCGGGTCGCGTCCATCCTGAAGAAGGCAGCCGCCGACATCGACGACAAGCAATTCGATGAAGCCTTTGGCAAGGATCCCTCGTACACCAAGGACGAAATCGATCAATTCAACAAGCTGAAGATGGCGGTGGGGGAGTTTAAAGGCCCTGCGCGCTTCAAAGCCGTGGCGTGTGCGGTGGCCAATCCCACGGACGATGAACCCGTCCCGGAAACTCGAGTGCTCAAGGGCGGGAGTCTGACTTCTCCACTACAGACCGTCACGCCGGCGTTCCTCTCTGCTGTCCCGGGGTGGTCGGCGGAATGTTTCGACGAGCAGCCCAAGCTCAAATCGAGGGCCGCCGGGCGGCGCAAAGTTCTTGCGCAATGGATTGCCAGCCCGAAGAACCCGTTGACCGCCCGCGTCCTGGTGAATCGCATCTGGCAGTACCACTTTGGCGTCGGGATTGTCGCCACGGCCAATGATTTTGGGGTCAACGGGTCCGGCGCCAGCCACCCGGAGTTGCTTGATTATCTGGCGACTCGCTTGATCGAAAACGGTTGGCGGCTCAAGCCTCTCCACCGGCTGCTGCTCTTGTCGCGAACTTACCAGCTTTCCTCCCGTCATCCTCAACACGAAGCGTGTGCCAAAATTGATCCTGATAACCAACTGCTTTGGCGCGCTCACTTCCGCCGGTTGGAGGGCGAAGTCCTCCGGGATTCGATGCTGGCCGTCAGCGGTCGGTTGCTTCTCAACCCAGGCGGCCCTGGTTTTTTTGAAGAGTTGCCTCCGGAAATGGGGCGCGATTTCTCCATGTTTAAATGGGATCCTTCCGAGGAAGACCAGCGCCGTCGCCGCAGCCTCTACCAGTTTCAACGCCGTAACTTGATCGTCCCGATGATGGAATCGTTTGACTCGGCCGACATGTCCGCTTCGTGCCCCCGGCGCGGTGCTTCGGTGACCACTCCGCAGGTCTTCACTCTTTTTAACAGCAGTTTCGCTTACGAAATCAGCCGGCATTTTGCCCGGCGCGTGCAACGCGAAGTCGGACCGGTGCCGCGCCGTCAGGTGGAATGGGTCTTCAGCTTTGCCTTTGGCAGGAAACCTACCCCGGCTGAACTGGATGCAGGTGCCCGCTTCCTCGAGAAACAGTCCGGCGCGGAAACGACCGACAGCGAACCCTCAAAGGCGTTGGCAGACTTTTGCCTGGTGGCCTTGAACGCCAATGAATTTTTGTATTTGGATTAATGCTGCTCTCGTTCTTGAACTCGAAATGGATGCCATCGTCACTCCTAACCGACGGACAGCGTGGAGGGTCGAATAGGTCAATGTGGCGCCGCGAAAATGTGAGTTAACGATCATGAAAACCCACAGGCCTTCGAATACCGGTCCCCTTCTGGAATCCAGCCTCCTCGATCGGCGCGGGTTCCTCTACCAACTTGGTTCTGGCGTCGGATCGGTGGCCTTGAGCTGGTTGCTGAACCAGGAGCGAGCTGGCGCCGCCGAAGTGCTGGGGACTAAACCCACCCTCAATCCGCTGCTGGCCAAAGAGCCGCATTTTCCGGCGCGGGCTAAGTCCTGTATCTTTCTCATGATGGAGGGCGGGGCCAGTCACATGGACACATTTGACCCCAAACCCAAGTTGAAGGAAATGGATGGAAAAACTTTCCAGCGGGACGACAAGTTCAAGTCGAATCAGAATAACGGCGACCGGTTTTTCACGCCGTGCCCGTTCGAATTTCAGCGCTATGGCCAGTGCGGGAGGGATGTCAGCGAGCTGTTCAAGAATGTGGCGAGCTGCGTGGATGACCTCGCTTTCGTTCGTTCGGTTTATGCCTCGAGCGACAATCATCCGGCCGCCCTGTTCGAATTCCTGACCGGGAATGCCTTTCAAGGCAGCCCCTCGATCGGCTCCTGGGTGACTTATGGCCTGGGAACAGTGAACCAAAATCTTCCGGCCTTTGTGGTGCTCCGGGACGGACAACCGTTCGGTGGCACGGCCTCGTGGGGCAACGCCTATCTGCCCACGATTTACCAGGGAACCCAGCTCCGAAGCGGCGCGGTTCCGATCCTCGATCTGCAACCGCCCGAGGAGGTCGGTCGTCAGCGCCAGCGTGACACTCTCGATCTGTTGCAGATGTTCAACCGCGAACACAGCCAGCGGAATCTCACCCATCCTGATTTGGAGGCGCGCATGGCCAGTTACGAACTCGCATTCCGCATGCAGTCCGAGGTGCCGGGCACGCTCTCCATCGAGGGCGAACCGGAGTCGATCCGCAAACTTTACGGCTTGGACCAGGAGAAGACCAAGGCCTTCGGAACGCGCTGTCTCCTCGCCCGCCGCTTGGTGGAGCGCGGCGTGCGCTTCGTGCAGTTATGGTCGGGTGGATGGGATTCGCACGATGACATTCTCAAGGGCCATCGCGATGCCGCCGAAAAGGTCGATGTTCCCATCGCCGGGCTGATTCAGGATCTCAAGCAACGCGGGTTGCTGGACGAAACCCTGGTCGTCTGGGGCGGCGAGTTTGGCCGCACTCCCGACACCAACGAGGGCAATCACAAGAAGAAAACTCCCGGCCGGGACCACAATCCTGGGGCCATGACCATGTGGTTCGCCGGTGGCGGCACCGCTGGAGGTAGGCTTATTGGCGCCACGGACGAGATCGGCAACAAGGCGGTCGAAAGCCGGACAAGTCTGAAAGATGTTCACGCTACGTTGCTTCACAGCCTCGGCCTCGACCAATCGAAGCTCACCTACTACCACGCCGGACGTTTCAAGCAGTTGACCGACACGGGTGGAACGGTCATCAACGAGATCCTCGCTTGACCATCCGCGATGCTGACCTTCCAGGATCGTTCCCGTCAGACGAGGAACTGGCATCGTTGCCAGTTCCGGCGCGCGGGCGGGTTTGCTCTCGGCGGACTGACGTTGGTCGAGATCTTCGCCCACAAAAGTAACTATTACCCTGGAACCGGTGTCGTTGTGCCAAAACCTATGTTACCCAATGGCCTTGGTTAGTTGTGTTCCCCGCCAGGGTATCCTGACTGTCAACCCCACCCTCCCCTGGGGGGGTGGAACGGGTGCGGTGAGGCGTGGAATGTTGGCGGGTTTCTGGTGAACAAGGAGGGCAAGGTCATCGCCCGATTTGAACCGAAGACCAAGCCGGATTCCGCGGAGGTGATCAATGGCGATTGAGAGTGAGCTCGCGAAGTGACGCGGCGTCCCGGCTCTCCAACTTCGCTGCGGCGTGTCAGGGTTTGAGCCGCGTCAGGCAATACAGCCGCCCGGACGTCCGGATCAAGAGCTTGCCATCCGCGATGGCGGGTGTGGCCAGGCAAAGCCCGTCGAGATCGTTGGTGTGCTCGATGTTGAACTTTCCGCCTTCGGTGACCACATAGGTTTGGCCTGCTTCGTTGAGGCAAAACACTTTTCCACTGTAAGCCCAGGGTGACGACGTGAACGATGCCCCGACCGGAAAACGTTCCCGATCATAGAGCATGCGCCCGGTGCGAGCGTCATGGGCAGACATCATGCCGCGATCCAGCAGGGTGTAATAGATGTCGCCATGGACCAGCGGCGAGGTGTTGTAGGGGCCGTCCTTGGGGAGATACCACGCAACGAACTCATTGGATGTCTCGTCTTTCTTCAATGAAATGTCGCCCTTGCCTCCCGGGCGGATGGCGTAGACGGGCCGATGGGGATCGGCGAAATAACCGGAGGTGACGTAGAGCAAGCCATGCGCGGCAAAGGGGGAGGGGATGATCAGGTTCGACATGCGCCCGTCCATTTCCCACAGCACTTTGCCCTGAAGATCGTACGATCGAATGCGGTTCTTGCCCGAGACGATCAATTCCGTTCGCTGCGGAGTTTGCCAGATGAACGGCGTCGCCCATGTGCTCTTCTCCTCGCGCGGTTTGCGCCAGTTCTCCTTGCCGGTGCCGGCATCGTAGGCGGCGATGAAGCTCTCCTCCTGGTTGTCGTAGACGACGATCACCTGACCGTCATGGACGATCGGCGAACCGGCGGCGCCGTAGTCGTACATCGTCTTCTTCGCTGCGATGGGATGGGACCAGAGCAGTTTGCCATTGAGATCGTAGGCGAAGAGTCCCAAGTCACCGAACAACACGAATACCCGCCCGCCATCGGTTGCCGGTGTTTCGGACGCGTAAGTGCTCTTCGGATGCCGGCCGACCGGCGGACTGCCCTGATGCGCTTCCTGCTTCCAGAGTACCCTGCCGGACTGAAGGTCGAGGCAGTAGGTCAGCCAGTGATGGGTGCCTTTGGGAATCTCCTGCCGCCCCTGTCCGAGGTAGAGACCGGCCTTGGGTTGTTCGTTGTCGCCGTCCTGATCGCTGTAGACGCCGGTGAGAAACACCCGGTTGCCCGTGACGGCCGGTGAGGACCAACCGAGTCCCTTGAGGTCGGTTTTCCAGAGGACGTTCTCGGTCTGGCTCCAGCGAACGGGAAGTCGCGGATCGTCGGGCACCGAACCGTTCGCGGTAGGGCCGCGGAAGCGTGGCCACTCGGACGCGGCCTGGATTGGGGCGGCGGTCAGGAGCAGTCCTACAAGAGGCAGGAGGTGGTTCATAGAGGGGTTCAGTATGAGATGGAGGTCGCAGAACGGAAGGCCGAAGTTGGGGCGCTACGGATGACGAGAACTTTGGCCTGATTCATGCCTCTCAATATGCCCGACTGAATGCTCGCGTCACCACTTTCGTCCTACCCCCAACTCGACCTAATCGTCTTGAACCATCTTCTTTCGATGCTCAATCGAGTCGCTGCTATGAACCAGTCGACCGCATTCCGCTCCTCATAGTCGCGCCCACGCCTGTCACTGCACCCGCGCGGGCATCTGAACCATCTGCTGTATCCGCAGCGCAGGAGAGGCACGGAGTAGCCTTTACGGAGAGTCGGTTTTCATAGTCTGTCCGCATGGGCCTCGAGGGTTTTCTCGCCTGGATCGGCCCGGATGTTTCCCTTGCTGGTATCCCGTGGTCCTCAGCGCCGCAGGTTCTCATACCAGACCACGTTGCCCGACCCACGACCTGCATTCAGCAAGTCGCCGTCGCCATCGCCGTCCATGTCCACCGTGCGTAAATCATAACTCTCCTGGTTGTCGTCCAGGGTATGAATGGTGAATTTTCCTTTGCCGTCGTTTTCGTACCAGCGCACCCACTTGCTCTCGTATCCGCAGGACGCGGCATCCGTGTCGCCGTCCCCGTCGTGATCAAAAACGGTCAGGCTATGAGGCTGGCGAATCTCGGTATCAATCTCATGGATCTTCCAGCCCGGGTTTTCAAACCACAGCAGCCCTTTGCTGTGCCCGCGGGAGGCGATCCAGTCCACCTTGCCATCGCCATTCACGTCGCCCGGCAGGATGTTGGTCGCCGCCTCCTGATTTTCCGCCAGGATTACTTTCTTCCACGGGCCTTTGACGCCGACTTTTCCAGGATTTTTCCAGAAGGCAAACCAGTTGCCGTCCGCGAAAGGTCTACCCTTGGCCCCCACGGCGATTTCCTTCCAGCCGTCGCCATCAATGTCTCCGACACCCATGTAGTGGCTGCCGCCGCGGGCGTTCTTGTGGGCGAAGATGTGGCGATCCCACCGCTCCGCCGTGAGCGGCTGCTTCGGAATGCTGAGCCAGACAATGGAGTCGCCCAGTCCTTTATCAGGTTCGAAATTGTTGATGATGAGATCCTCCCGGCCGTCGTTATCAATGTCCGCACGGGTGATGCAGTGGATGCCGACGATGTCAGTATCGATGATGCGCGGAGTCCAGACGCGTTTGCTCAGATGCTCACGGCCCGGATTTTCGAGCCAGATCGGAGCCGCATGTGAGAGGGCGCCCACCCAATCCGTGTCGCCGTCCCCATCTGCATCGATCACCTCGCTGTGAATGGCGGCGGCATCCTTGCCCATGAAACGGTGGATGACAATTTCCTTCCAGCCCGGCGCCAGGAACAGGCTGACGCGCCCATCGAAGCTGGCGATGACGTCGAGCGCCTTGTCTCCGTTAGCGTCGATGGCGACGGCTGTGTTGCAGTGGCCCTGCTGAGTGATGAGATGTTTTTTCCACCCCGCTTTCGCCTCCTGCGCCGAGGAGGAGGATGCAAGGCTGGATGCGGCCACCAGGCAGGCGGCGATGAATGTGAAAGGGTAACAGGACGTGTGGCTCATGGAGGCATAGTTAGACGATTTCGGCCCTGTTGCACCTAAAATTCGTGAGAGAGGGCAGAGTGGAGGTTTGTGTTCAGTCAGGCCAGAGGATTTCTGCAAACGAGGGCCAGTTCAGGGGTGCATAATGCTGAGAAAAGACGCACTGCATAGGGGGGCAGTTCCCCGATAACAAAGTCACCCTTTACGGGCCGCATTCGTCAAAGAGCGCTCGTTTGGTTTTGAGAGCTCAAATGTCTATTTCTTCGGAACTCCCAAATTCGCGAGGAACTCCATTAAATCGCGTATCTCGGCCTTGGTCAAAAACTCCGCCATATTTGTTGGCATCGAGGAGAGACCCTCACGGCGCCCGACAATTTGGTCCATGGGCACTCGAACTTTGTTGCCGCTCAGATCCACCAGTTCCATCGCCTCGGCCCCTTTACTCTTCAACACTCCCGTTACGCTTTCCTGGTTTTTAAGGGTTAATTCAACGTTGGCATAGCCCGGAACAATCGTGCGATTCGGATGGAGGAGCGATTCCAATATCTGTTCCCGATTAGCCCGAACGCCCAGCGCCGACAAGTCGGGGCCAACTTCGCCTCCTGTTCCCCCCACGACGTGGCAACGCACGCATTGCGCTTCTGTTTTGTCGAAGAAAACTTTTCGTCCCCGGCCCGCGTCCCCTCCCGCCAACGTCTCCCGATACCCCGCCAGCGGATCCGCGGCGGAGAGCCCACCCGCGCGAGACGCCAGCCGTGCTTTTAGTTCCGAGGTTTGCCTTCCTTCCATCGCCGTCAACAGCTCCAGATGCAGCTCGGGCCGCAGCTCTCCCTTCTCCATCTTTTCAAAAAAGGAGAGCAACACCTCATTTGCTCGCGACACAGGCAACGTGGTCAACGCCGTCAAGGCGCTTTGCTGAACGCGAATGGAAGAACTCCTCAACGACTTTTCCAATAATTCAACGGCTTTGTCGGGAGCGATCTTTGGGATCAATCGGTTGGCCTCGGCCTGCACCGCCGCATGGGGCGTTTCCGCGGCCAGCATCACCGCTTCGGTCAAACGTTTGCTCCCGAGCTGTTCTAACGCTTGCAACGCCGCCGCTTTTAGTTCCGGCGGACGCCCCGCCGCCTGCACCGCGCTAAATAACGCCTCGCTGGCTTCGTTTAAACCGTGCTCACCGGCAAACCGCGCCGCCGCAACCGCAATTTCCGCGGTTTGAGTCAACAGGCCTCCTACCGACCCCTGAAGCGCTTCCCGAGCAATTCTTCCCGGACGCGGCGGCAAGGGCCTCCAAATTCCAAGGTAGGAATCACGACCTGAGGGTGTCGCCCAGCGCGTCAACAAATCAATGGCTTCCACGCGGAAAGCGGAGGTCACTTCCGCATGGTTGGCGATGCGGGCTAAAACGTGCGCGTGTTCCGCCTCACCCAGCCGGTAATTGGCGCTCATGACGCGGCGCATCAACGCGCTGCTAGCTTCTCCCCCGCCAGCCAAGCTTCCATTGGAGCCATTCCAAAATCCCGCCAAAGCCGGCAGCGCCGGAGCAATCGGCATATCGTAAATTGCCCTCGCCGCTTCCACCACGATTAGCGGATCCGAGTCGCCCAAGAACTCCGAGACACCAGGGTGTTCCAGACGGCGCAATGCTAGCAACACGCCCATCCGCTCCGCGCTCGAAGCTCCGCGAACCGCCGACAAAAGCTTCTCTGGCGTTCCCGTCCCAGCCAGGCCCATCGCGCCCGCGTGGCGGAGGTATGGATCGTTTCCCGCGTCCTCCCGCAGCATGCCCAGGAGCGGGCCCACCCCTTCGGTCCGCCCCAGTTTTCCCAAACTCAGCGCCGCGAAAAAGCGTACTCGATGATTCTCATCTTTCAATCGCGCCGCCAACGCCTCGAACGCCGCGAGGTGGCGGGCTTCACCCAGCACCTTGGCCGCCTGCGCCCGCACTTCCGCATCGCGATCGTCCAAAACCTCCGCCAGCAACGCCGCGGCCGGCGCCGCCTTGCGCGCCAGTTGCCCAACGCCCCAGATGGCATGGAGCCGGGCCAATCGATGCGAAGAGGTTCGAAGCACCCGCGCAAACACAGGTGCCGCTCCTTGTTCCGCCAGCGCGAATTGCGCTTCCAACCGAACGCGCATGTCCGCGTTCGTTAACAACTTTTCCAATTCCGCTTCGGATCTCGACCCAAACCCCGCCGCAAACAACGCCTTCGTTTCCAATACCGTGGCCTCCGTCCGCCGCGCCCGATCAAACACCCGATATACCCGGCCTCGATTCACCGAAGGCGGCGCGCCGTCCATTTCCGCCACATACAAACAGCCGTCAGGCCCAAACTCCACATCCGTCGGCACCGATCCCTTCAAAAAACTCTCCACCAACCCCATGCCAAACCCCGCGCCTTGGGGTTGCACCGTGAAGCGAAACAGGGTGCTCGCCGCGGGGCTATAGCGATAATCACAAAGAAAAAACGATCCGCGATACTCCTCCCCAAACCCCAATCCAGGATAATATTCCAGACCCGACGGCCCCGACGCCAAATGCCCAATGGGCGGAATCAAATACGCCGCCTGCCCCGAAAATGCGAGATGCCACAACCGCTCGGCGTTCCATGGCCGGATCGCCGGAGGGATAAACTGATACCCAATCCGCCAGCCGCTGTCCCCGCCCTCCACGATGTAAACCACCCGCGCTTTGTCACCCCCATCCGCGTTGTTGTCGCCTGTGAACAAATTGCCAAGTTCATCAAAGGCCAAGTCTTGCGGGTTGCGCAACCCAGTGGCAAAAACCTCCAATTCAGATCCGTCCGGATTGCAGCGCAGCGCCGTGCCGGTATCCGGGTAAGCAAACGTTTTTCCTTCATGAACCACATGCATTCCCCGATCCGCCATCGTGAAATAAATCTTGCCGTCCGGCCCCATCTCTAATCCGTGCAGGTCGTGGGCCGTATAACCAATATGAACGCCATACCCATGATGCAGACTTTTCCGCTCATCCGCCCGCCCATCCCCATCTTTATCCTCCAGTTGCCACAAATCCGGAACGCACGCAAAATAGATCTTTCCCCGCCGCGCCATCACGTCAGCCCCCAACCCAGTCGCGATGTCGTTGAACCCATCCGCAAACACCGTGGACCGGTCCGCCCGCCCATCCCCATCCGTGTCCACCAACATCCGGACTCGCTCATGTTCCCGGGTGTAAAGGCTGATGTCCGGGGCGAGACGGCGCGTGAAGGCAACGCGATCTGCCACCGTCCTCGCCGCCAAATCTTCCTCCAGCCAGTCAAAATGCCCCCGCACCGACGTCCCATGCCGGAAAGTCTCCGCCGCGTAAACTGCCCCCTTTTCATCCACCGCAATCCCCACCGGACTCGACACCATCGGTTCCGCGGCGAACAACTCAATCCCAAAACCGTCCGGCAACTTCATCGCTCGCATCGCTTTTTCGGCCGCATCTGACGCCGGTTCAATCTTTGGATTAAACACCGCGGGCTCAGCGGCTGGAACGTACACGGTAGCCGCCAGGCTCAACGCAAAAAAACAGGGGCACCAGGGAAATGTCATACCCATAGCCTGTATCAGGTCTGCTCCAACTCGGACAAGGGAATCCGTCAAACCTGCCGCTATTCTCGTTCTGTCCACACTTGGGTTCATCGGTTCCTTTGCGTGGTCCAAATGCGTGCTGTCCAGCAGCTCCGCGTCGAGGTTCTTTTACTTGAAGCCGCGCCTCCCCGTATGTGAAGTTGCCGTCAACTGATTCCACCATGAAAAATCTGCTGACCTCCCTCCTCTCCCTTTGGCTCGCGTGGAGCGCCACGGCGGCCACCAAGCCCAACATCATCTTCATCATGGCCGATGACCTTGGCTACACGGACATCGGGCCGTTCGGCACCAAGTATTACGAAACGCCTAACCTCGACCGCCTGGCGAAGCAGGGCATGAAGCTCACGAGTTATCATCAGTGCCAGAACTGCACGCCGACGCGCGCAGCGCTGCTGAGCGGCCAGGTCGGTGCGCGCACGGGAGTTTACACCGTGGGCGGCATTGACCGCTTCGACTGGTCGTCGCGCCCGCTGCGACCCGTGGACAACGTCACCAGCCTGCCGCTCGACCGCGACATCGTCCCCAAGCAACTCAAGTCTGCCGGCTATGCCACGGGCATGTTTGGCAAGTGGCACATCGGCGAGCACGGCGACTACCACCCTGGCAAGCGCGGCTTCGACGAGGCCATCAGTTCCGCCGGGCAGCACTTCAACTTCGCCACCAATCCCAAGGTGGATTATCCCGCGGGCGAGTACCTCGCCGACTTCCTCACCGACAAGGCCGTGGACTTCATCACGAGGCATAAGGACCACCCGTTTTTCCTCTACCTGCCGCACTTCGGCGTCCACTCGCCGTTTCACGCCAAGCCGGAATTGATCGAGAAGTTCAAGAAGAAGCCCGGTGTGGGCGGACACAACAGCCCGGTTTACGCCGCGATGATCGCGAGCGTCGATGAAAGCGTCGGCCGCGTGATGAAAACGCTCGATGACCTCAAGCTCGCCGACGATACGATCCTCATCTTCACCAGCGACAACGGCGGTGTGGGCGGCTACAGCGGGCCGTACGGTCTCATCCGCGGAGCGGGTGCGGAGGGCAAGTCCAGGAAGGCCAAGGGCGCCGACGAGGACGGTGGCGGCATCACGGACAACGCCCCGCTGCGCAGCGGCAAGGGCAGTCTCTACGAGGGCGGCGTGCGGGTGCCGTTCATCGTCCGCTGGCCCGGCGTGACCAAGCCCGGCAGCGCTTGCGACGTGCCGGCCATCCATGTGGACATCTATCCGACCTTGCTGGAAATCACCGGCGCACCCAAGCCGCGTCAGGTGCTCGACGGCGAGAGCCTGGTGAAGCTGTGGCGCGACCCGGCCGCGAAACTCCAGCGCGACGCCATCTTTCAGCATTTCCCCGGGTACCTCGGCTCCGGACCGGGCCTGTGGCGCACCTTGCCGGTGAGTTTAATCCACGCGGGCGATTGGAAACTCATGGAGCACCTCGAAGATGGGAAGCTGGAACTCTACAACCTGCGCGACGACATCGGTGAAAGGAAAAATCTCGCTGCGACGATGCCCGATAAGGCGAAAGAACTCCACGCCCGCCTCGTCGCCTGGCGCAAGGAAGTCAACGCTCCCATGCCCACAAAGAACGACGGCACGAAGGCCGCACCAGCGAAGGCTGAGAAGAAGGGCGGGAAGAAAGAGAACAAGGCCCAGTAAAGCCCGCCGGCAGCCTTCCCCGGGTCAACGCCTTGGACTCATCATCGTGGCGGCCAGTCCGCGCAAGTCGATCCCGGTCTCGGGAACGGATTCTCCAGCGCCCACCAATGTTCGGAAAACGCCGCGCCTGCGTCAGGCGGGGATGAACCAGGGCGAAGTTCGAATGAAGAGGTGCGAATTCGTGAAGGGTCCGATTGATGGTCGCGCTCGTTTTCATTTGGGTGATCAACTCGGTGGCGATGGCCGTCAGTGTGGCATCGCGGCCGGGGAACTCGAGCGCAGCCGGGTCGGGTGCGCCGGCCTGGGGTTTGAAAATCCTGAAGCCATCGCAGTTTTCAGCAATTTCGGGCCTTTGTTTGGCAAGTATTGGCTTTACAGGTGAAGGCAGATTTTTGGAGACTTTCGTAATGAAAATATTTTCCATTGCGGTTGTCGCGCTCACTGTTGCTCTCACGCTGTGTCCAGCCCTGGCTGCGGATCCGACCGCCAGCATTCCCACGGAAGGCAAATCCAACACTCTCTGCCCGATCAGCGGCAAGCCGGTGAACCCGGCTATCACGATGGAGTATGAAAAGCTGACCTATTCCTTCGCCGACAATGACTGTCGCGCCAAATTCAAGACGTCGCGCGAGAGCAGCCTCTATCAAAGGCTCGGCGGCAAGGCGGCCATTGACGCGTCGGTGGAGGCCTTCTACGTCAAGGTGCTCGCGGACAAGCGCGTGAACCATTTCTTCGAGGACATCAACATGAACAAGCAGCGGCGAAAGCAGAAGGAATTTCTCTCCGCAGCGTTTGGCGGACCGATCCCCTGGATCGGAAAAGACATGCGCAAGGCGCACGCCAATCTGCCCGGTCTGAATGAAACACACTTCAACGCCATCGCTGGCCACCTGAAGTCCACCCTCGAAGACCTCAAGGTGAAGAAAGAGCTGATTGATGAGGTGATGACCATCGCCGGCTCGGTCAAGGACGACGTGTTGAATCGTCCGAAAGCGGCCAGGTAACCCTGCGCGCCGAAGACTGCACCGCGGGAGAGTTCCTGCGCCCAGCGCTTCTTGCCGCCTTCCTGTTCGAGGACGTGATCCTGTCCGGCGGGGATGGGGGAAGTGCGAATGCAGAAGTCCGAATTTCGAAGTTCAGTCACTTAAGCGGAAGTGTTCAAGCCGCCGCGGATGCCGAGTTGAAAGAAGTCATGGAAAGTGGCGAGCGCGGTTTATGCGAAGGCTTGAGCGGCGTTACGCAAGTCTTCAATGAACACAGCAAGCAGCGGGTGATCTCCCCTGTCCATGCGATAGCCAGCGGCGATGCACAATGGTTTCGGTCCGGGCGATAGGTTTTTGAACTGGGCGCGGTTGTGGAAGAGTTGCGCGGTGCGAGCCGTCACGACGGCTACACCCAGGCCGGACTCCACGGCGGTCATGAGGCTTTCCACGCCGTCGTATTCACCCCCTATCTTCGGGTGCTGCCGGTGTTCGGTCAGCCAACGGTTGATGATCTCCCAGTACTCCGGATAATCGCGCTGGCAAAAGGCGAGCAGAGGTTCGCGCGCCATTTGAGCGGGCGAGATGCGCTGCTGGTTGACGAAAGGATGTTTTCGATTTACCGCCAGCTTCCAAGTCGTGCGCACAAGGGGCGCCCATTTCAAGCCGCGCGTTTCGGTGTCCGTCGCGACCGTGAGGATAATATCGAGCTTGTTGCTTTCGAGTTCAGCAAACATCTCGCTGGTGGAGAAATCGAATAACTCCACTTTCGCATCGGGGTGAGCCTGGGTGAAGTTCCCCACCGCGACGGACAGGATGCCACTGGCCAGCGAGGGTGCGTAGCCGACCCGCAATCGCACGCCTCGACCTGCCGTCCTGACTCGTTCCAACACTTGATCGGCGTGCTGGAGCAGTTCGCGGGCTTCGCGCAAGAAGCCTTCACCAACAGTCGTGAGATGGACGGAATGTGCGCGGCGTTCCAATAGACCCTGGCCGATCTCAGTTTCCAACGCCTTGATCTGCCGGCTCAAAGCGGGCTGCGTCAGAAAGATCTTCTTCGCGGCGGTGCTGATGTTGCCGGTCTCGGCCACGGCCACGAAGTAACGCAGTTGTCGGAGTTCCATGTGCGCCAGCATAACCGAAAGGCAGGCTCAGGCCAAGAACTTGGCATTATCCCACATCAAGAAAAGCAGCCATATTGTGTGCATGAAAGCGATTGAGACAAATTGGAACATCCGGCGGGCAAACGAACGCGGTCACGCCGACCATGGCTGGCTGAAGTCGAATCACACTTTTTCTTTTGCCGATTATTACGATCCGGCGCACATGGGCTTCCGTTCGATTCGCGTCATCAATGATGACCACGTCGCCCCCGGCAAGGGCTTTGGCACGCATCCGCATCGCGACATGGAGATTTTCAGCTACGTGCTCGAAGGCGCGTTGCAGCACAAGGACAGCCTCGGCAATGGTCGCGTGCTCAAGCCAGGCCAGATTCAACTCATGAGCGCAGGCGAGGGCGTGACGCACAGTGAATTCAATCCATCGCAGAGCGAGCCGCTCCATCTTCTGCAAATCTGGATTCAACCCCGCGCCCGAGGGCTCACACCGGGTTACACCGAATGGCTCCCGAAACCCGAACAGGCCGATGCGCCCAAAGTGCTCGTCATCTCAACCGACGGTCGTGACGGCTCGGCGACGATTCATCAGGACGCGGACATCTATCGCATCCGACTGAAGGCTGGCCAAACCGTCGTGCACGACCTCAAGGCCGGTCGGGGTGCGTGGCTGCAAATTGCCGAAGGTGAGTTGACGCTCAACGGCGTCGAACTGCGAACGGGCGATGGTGCGAGCACCGAGCAGCCGGGCAAACTGACCCTCACCGCCGCTCGTTCGACCGAAGCCATCCTTTTCGATCTCAACTGAACCGCGAAGACAACACCACCAGCAACACAAAACACCGTTTGGATCTTCCTTCTGCATTCTGACTTCTGCCTTTCGCTCGGTTGGCCGCGAAGGCGCGGTCGTGGTGTCGTTGCCGCTGGTCCAGAACGCCGCAGTGTTGTAGATCGAGCGCAGATCTTCGGCGGGCTTGTGCTGCACGTTTTGCGGGCCGCGCTTGAGCACGGCGAGTTGATGGTCCATGCGCCCGCATCGAGGCGTTTTGGTTCCGGTTCAGCACCGCCGCCGCGGCACCTCGCGCCTCTGCTCTTGCGCAGCCGGCGATTCGAAACCTTTCGCCTTCGCATGGGCCCAGGCCTTCTCGATGTACTCCGCCGCGTCCGGCGTTTTGCACGCCGTGTCGCCGTGATCCACCTCGACTTTGCCGATCCGTTTCGCGGCGGCGAGTGCGGCCTTACGCAGAGCGGCGTTGCGGCAACCGATAGCAATGACGGTCCGATTCATGATTTCGCGCTCGAAGTTGGGCGCGGAATGGATGGTGCGCTCGATCTCGGCGAGACGCTGCGCGAACACGGCATCCGGGCTCGTGAAGTCCCGCTGGGCCAACTGCCCGAGGAGTGTCCAGCCCGCGGTGCGTTCCCGCTGGTCTCGCGAGTTGAGCCATTGGACGGACTTCATGGTGGCGTGCGGACTCTCGGCCGGAAGCATGGCGGCGTAGCTGCCGCACATCAGCGCCCAGGACGAGCCGCGGACCCAACGGTCGAGGTCGTCCGGCGTCATCCGAGCGGGGTCAACGATCTTCACCGCGAGATTCTGGGCGTCGAAGTTGCCCGTGTCCCAGAGCCCCAAAGCCAGCTCGTGATCGACGTCGATCTGCTTCGTCAACACTTTGAGGGTAGCGAAGCTCACGCCGAACATCGGCTCGGGAGCGCCGTGGCGGGCGTACGTTTTGCGTGTCTGCGCGGTGCCAGCCTTTTCGAGCTCGCGCATGGCCTCGGCGAGCGTCAACCGTGGTGGCGGGCTCTTGGCTGACTTTTTCGCCACTGCCTTGTTCGGGGGAGAACTGGCGGACGCTGAGAGAACTTTGCTTTTGGCGCTGCGAGCAGAGACAGTGGCTCGCTTTTCGGCCGTCTGCTTTTTGTCGGGCTTCATTGCCGTCGAGTTTAGGATGGCCAGATGGGGAGGGAAAGACTTTTACAAGCTGCGTGCGCCCGCGATGATTCCGGATTATTGCGGGGACTACCTGTCCCCGCCGCGTCCACCCAGCCGGAACAGATAACTGAGCAGATCCGCCAGGTCTTCCGGGGACAACGCTTGGGCGGTGGGAGGCATCAGGCTGCCAATGGCCTGTTCGCTGGCTGTCGTCACCGAACAGGCACTTCCAGTTCGCGGGCCGCCAGTAATCGTACCAGAGCCGATGCTTTTCTCGCACGGCGGCGACCAGCTGTGGCGGCGGCGGTTCTTGTCCGGCGGCCGCGATGCGCTCTCTGTCGATCCACGGCAATCCGCGCTCGTCGGCTGTCGCTTTCGCGGCCCGTGCGTAGTCGGGGAGAGCGGAGGCGTCCGTCTCCGCCCATTCGAACGCTCCCGGAGCCATCAGCATCACCCGGCGTCCGCCAGCCGCGAGTTGGTCCAGCAGTTTTCCGTAGGCCTCTCGAAATGCCCCGAGTCCCGCCGTGCCGTCCATCGACTCGATCTTGCCGAATTGCGCGATGACCACGGTCGCTCCCACCCACCTCAATTGCTCAGGCCATCCGCCGAAGGCCTCACGGCGCCAGCGTTCACCGACCGTGCCCTGGAAGTAGACGGTATCCCCATCCCAGGCCATATCGCGAAACCTCGGTCGCTCCGCCAGAAATCGGGATGTGAGAGCCGCTTCGAGCCGCCCTTCCTTTTGCAGCCGCACCATGTCCGTGCCCCCGACAAACGCGACGATGTCGTCTTTCCGAAGCGCGAAAGGCTCCGCTCCGGCCGCCGAGAGGCAAAGAAAAACCAGGAGAACGAGGTGCGGTGCTTTCACTCAGCGTTTCAGGGAAATATCCTTGAAGGCGACGATCTGGAACATTAGGTAGCTCTCCTTCCCCTGGCCGCGCCCGATGATCTGTCCATCCTCAACTTTCCAGTTGCCTGCTTGATCCGCAGGACGACAGTTCCATCCCTTGAGCGATTTCCCGTCGAAGACCGGCACCAGACCGCCTTCGGCGCTGAAGACTGTCGATGCGAAAGCTGCAAGCATCCATGGAAGAAGGGCGAGTAATGTGTGGGTTCTTCCGCGCGGCTTCATGGTTCATGAACCTCGCAATAAACCTCCGGAATGGCAAGACCGCGCTATTGTGGATCCTCACCCGCGCAGCGCTCCGTTCGCGCGGGCGGACGGCAAATCCTGTCAGAAACATTCCGCTTTGCGGATCTAATGTTCCCTGTCAATCCTTGGGGATGAATGCTGACTCCTGCCATCGGCGTGAATTCCTTTCCGCCACGCTAGCTTTGACCGGGGCAGCGCTCGTTCCCGGATTGACGAGAGCCGCCGAGTCCACCCGGAAAATCACCGTCGGCTTCCTCGGCATCAGCCATTCGCACTTCAAGGAAAAGCACCGGCTGCTGGCCAATACCGATGGATGGAATCTCGTGGGGCTGTGCGAAGAAGACGCTTCCGTTCGTGCGCAGGGACCTGCCGGGGCGCAATGGTTGTCCGCGGAGGAACTGTTCGCGAAGGCGGAAGTCGTGGTTATCGAATCAGCCGTGCAGCATCACGCGCGCGATGCGAAGAGAGCCCTGCTCGCCGGGAAGCATGTTCACGTGGAAAAGCCGCCGGCGGACTCGATGGAGGGCTTCCGCGA
>CANLCA010000006.1 GCA_947487925.1 Verrucomicrobiales bacterium
ACCCACTATCCTGAGTGACACCGCAAGCAGGGGTGTTGCAGGGGATGGGGTGGGAGCGGCCCCAGGGGCTGGGTCCTCGGAGGGTGTTTTTACGACCTGGTGGGTTGGAGATTCTTCGTGGGAGGGCGTTTCCCGGTGCTGGGGAATGGGTCGCGGTTGAGGATTCTCTGTGGTTTCGGTGTCAATTTTTTGCATCGACTCCTGCCGGATGACAGGTTTTGGCAGTGGATGAGTCGGGACCGAGACCTGAGTTGTTGGGGTCTCAACAGTTTGAGCAGCACTGTGCCTGCGGGGGTCCAGCGAGAGCTGAGTTTGGGGGGACGGCACTCGCGCCGGAACCGTGGCCGCGGAGGTTGAGGTGGCTGCTAAGTTCTGAGAAGGCCCCCCGGCTCCTCCATGGTAGCCAAGAAGGGCGTCACGCACGGCTCTAGCCAGCAAGCGACGCACTCCATGTTCGTGCCGGAACTTCACTTCCTTTTTGGAGGGATGCACGTTCACGTCGACCTCTCCAGGATCGGTTTCCATGAAGAGGCAACACACTGGAAAGCGGCCTTTCATGAGCGCGGTATGATACCCTTCGAGCAACGCGAAATTGAGCCCACGATTCAGAATGGGGCGGCGGTTGACGAAAAGGTTTTGATCTTCGCGTGTGGCCCGCGAAACTCCTGGGGCGCCGATGTAACCCCAAACTCGCAGGGTGGACCCTTCAGGGGCGGCATCGCTTCCCTCCTGAAGGGCGTCCCACTCCTGGGATGTCTGCATGTCTCCCTGGAATTCCACAGGGATCAGGGAAAGTTCCTGGCCGAAAAAAGCTCGCAACCGTTCCTTGAGCGCGGCGAGGCCGGAGGAACGGGAGCCGTCCACATTCAGTGGCGGCAGGAGCCAGACCTGGCGCTGGTCCTGAAGGAAAGTGAACCCGATCTCTGGATGGGCGAGGGCGGCCAGATGCAGAAAATGCTGGATGTGCGCTTGCTCCGTTTCGTCGCTCTTGAGGAACTTCCGTCGGGCCGGCACATTAAAGAACAGCTGGCGCACCTCAATCGTAGTTCCAGGAGCGTGGCCGGCGGCTTTGACTTCGGCAATCGTGCCACCCTGGACAATCACTTGAGTGCCCTCGGGCACCGCGCTGTCACGCTCCCGGGTGCTTAATGAAAAACGGCACACGCTCGCGATGCTGGGCAACGCCTCCCCCCGAAACCCCATCGTGCGGACGCGGAAAAGATCGTCCGCATTCCGGATCTTGCTCGTGGCGTGACGTTCAAGGCACAAAAGGGCGTCATCACGCCCCATCCCCGCGCCATCATCGGTCACACGGATCAACGCCCTCCCCCCACCCTGGACATCCACCACGATCCGCGTGGCTCCAGCGTCGATCGCGTTCTCAACCAGTTCCTTGACGACGCTGACAGGACGCTCAACCACTTCACCAGCGGCGATTTGGTTGGCGACGGTCTCGGACAGAACTCGGATACGATTCATGACAGGGAGCGGTCGGCGACTTATCCACAAAAGCTCCGATGGCGGACAGCTCAGCATGGAAAGACCTCACGAGAAGGCTTCCTCCTGGTTGGCCATCCAAGCTCAGCCGTCACTGTTCAAAGCGCAGAGACGGTCCAAGGCCAAGACACGAAGGCATCAAAGGCACAAAGCAGCGACGTCTGTTCTTTTAAATGAATTCCTGCTGCATCGTTACGGCTTAGGCAGGGTGAACCTGAAGATGGCGCCGCGGCCGGGCTCACTTCTGACGGTGATGTCGCCCCGGTGGTCCGTGATGATGCGCTTGCAGATAGACAATCCAAGGCCTGTGCCCTGGGCTTTTCCAAACGTGGCGAAAGCTTCGAAGAGCCGCGGGGCGATCTCCGGAAGAATCCCCTGCCCGGTATCCTCAACTTCCGTCACCACCTCCTTGGCATCCACCGAAAAGCGCAGAAAAATCTTCCCGCCTTCGGGCATGGCATCCACGGCGTTGTGGATCAGGTTGAAAAACACATGCGTCAAGCGGGAGGGGTCAATCAACAAACGCACGGAAGGCGGGGGCGTGGCAAATTCGAGGACCACATTCTTGACATCGGCCTCGGGGCGCAGTTCCTCCACTAACTGGTGCACATAATGAGCGTAATCGGTTTCGGCCAGCACATTGGCGCTTTGCGAGCCGCGAGTGAACTCGAGCAGTTCGTTGATCATGTTCCCGAGTCGATCCACTTGCCTGCGGATTCGGCCCTTGGAGGCATTTCGTGAGGCTGGGGAAACATTTTCGGCACACCCCATCTCAGCGGCAATGCCGATCACATTCAGAGGATTCTTGAAATCATGGACGATGGACCGGGCGAACCTACCGACCAACGTCAGCCGTTCCGCTTGCAAAACCTCCTGGACGTAACGACGGTTGAAATCCCGCATGCGCAGACTGAATTCGCGCACCAGGCTAACGGCCATTTTGGGCGAGGCCTCCAGAGCCGCCAACAGCTTTTCCCTGGGAATAAAATAGAGGGTCGTGTCCTTTTCAGCGGACGCTGTTGCCGAGCGCGGTTCGCTGTCGAGCACGGCCATCTCGCCAAAAAAATCCCCTGGGCCTAGGTGTGAGAGGACCTTGCGCTCGCCCGGACCGACCATGGCTGAGATCTGTACGGCCCCTGATTGAATTACAAAAAGGCCCGATCCAGGGTCGCCTTCCTTGAAAACTACCTCGTTCGCCTTAAAGGATATCGCCTGGGCGTTCTGCCTCAGTGGCTCCATCTCCGACGGGCTCAGGCCATAGAAGAGTTTGCTTATTTCTAGAGCGACCATGCGTGCCATCATAACTTTAAATTCTTCACCGTAAAGCAAAGAGATCCAGCAACTTCACTCCAAGTGCCCTATTCGTTGTGATGTTTGAACGATTCTTTTAACGGCAGTTGAGCGCGGTGACGATTGACAACCGTCTGCTCCAGTGGGGTTCAGAGCTAAGTTCAGCATCCACATGGCTCTGGGACTGGAGCACTTGGCCCATCCAGGGACTTCGGCTGTTGCGCCAATTCACAATTCATCGTTGACGGTCGGGGGTGCAGGCTTAACATGCGTCGCTTGTTTGTGTACCGCACAAACGGTTGATCTGAAAACACAGCTCAACGACTGAAACTAGATTCGAACCGGAAAACGTCATATGGCCGTGAAAGTAGCAATCAACGGATTTGGCCGCATAGGCCGCCTGGTGTTTCGCGCAATGGTGGAACAGGGGCTCGTGGGTAAAGAAGTCGAGGTGGTGGCCGTCGGGGATATCGTTCCCGCGGACAACCTGGCCTACCTGCTCAAGTACGACTCCACTCAAGGCCGGTTCAACGGCACGGTGGGCTCAAGAAAATCGAGTCCAGAAAAAACCGATGACGACGTGCTGATCGTCAATGGTATGGAGATCCTAGTCGTGAGCGCCAAGGATCCCTCGGGGTTGCCCTGGAAGCAGTTGGGCGTGGAGGTCGTCATCGAATCCACGGGCCTGTTCACGGAGGCTGAAAAGTCCCGGGGCCACCTGATAGCCGGCGCGAAAAAGGTGGTGATTTCAGCCCCGGCGAAAAACGAGGACATCACCGTGGTCATGGGGGTTAATCACGAGAAATATGATCCCGCAATCCATCACATCATTTCAAACGCCTCCTGCACCACCAACTGTTTGGCGCCGGTCGTCCATGTGCTGCTGAAGGAAGGTCTCGGCATCGAGGAAGGCCTCATGACGACCGTGCACAGCTACACGGCAACTCAAAAAACCGTCGACGCTCCCAGTAAAAAGGATTGGAAAGGTGGCCGTAGCGCGGCCATCAACTTGATCCCTTCGACCACTGGGGCGGCGCGTGCCGTGGGCTTGGTTTGTCCAGAAGTGAAAGGCAAACTCACCGGCATGGCGTTCCGCGTTCCCACCCCCACGGTCTCGGTGGTGGATCTCACCGTGCGCACGGTCAAGGACACCAGCTACGCGGAAATCTCCGCCTTGATGAAAAAGGCCAGCGAGACCTACCTCAAGGGGGTGTTGGACTACACCGAGGACGAAGTTGTGAGCAGCGATTTCATCCACTGTCCAGCCTCCTCCATCTACGACAAGGGTTCGGGCATCGAATTGAACAAGCGCTTCTTCAAACTCGTGAGCTGGTACGACAACGAATGGGGTTACAGCAATCGTGTGGGCGATTTGCTCCGCTATATGATAGCCAAAGGGCTGTGACGGGGGTTTGAATCCACGTGGAGTCCTGAAAGACCTATGGCACTGCTTGATGGGAAGATCGGAATTGTTTTCGGTGTTGCAAACAAGCGCTCGATCGCCTGGGCGATCGCCCAGGCATGGCATGAAGCAGGAGCGGCCCTCGCCTTCACTTACCAAGGCGAGCGACTGCGAGAGAACGTGGAAGAACTCGCCTCCACGTTCGGGGCGGACACATTGATCCTGCCTTGTGATGTCTCGCGAGACGAAGAAATCGAGAGGGTCTTCGCAGCGGCAGGTCAGCGATTTGGAAAACTGCATCTGCTGCTGCATTCAGTCGCCTTCGCGCCCAGAGAGGCTTTGGAGGGGCAGTTTGTAAACACTTCCCGCGAGGCTTTTCGGATGGCTCATGACATCAGCGCTTACTCCCTGGTCGCGCTGTCACGACATGCGGCTCCGCTGATGACCGAAGGCGGTAGCATCGTGGCGATGTCCTACTATGGCGCCGAAAAGGTCGTGCCTCACTACAACGTCATGGGCGTCGCCAAGGCGGCGTTGGAAGCCTCGACCCGCTATCTCGCCTACGACCTCGGCCCTCAGAAAATCCGCGTCAATTGCATCAGCGCGGGCCCGATGAACACGCTCGCCGCCCGGGGCATTTCCGGATTTGGCGAGATGTTGAAACACTACGAAGAACATGCCCCGTTGAAACGCAATGTGTTGCCTGCTGAACTCGGAGCTACAGGGACGTTCCTGGCCAGCGACGGCGCCGCAGCCATCACCGGCCAGGTCTTGTACGTGGATTGCGGCTACCAGATCATGGGGATGTGAACGTCGGGGTTCATGGGTGGACAAACCCATCGATCCCCACACGCATCACGTCCGCAGCAGCAGCGCCGCGTAGGCTCCATCCACGCCTTCGACAACGGGTGACAGTTCCCGGTCTTTTATCAGGCAAAAACCTGGATGGTCGGCCAAAAACCGTCGAACGAGTTCGCGGTTTTCTTCAGGCTCGAGGCTGCACGTGGAGTAAACCAAGGTGCCCCGCGGCCTGACGCTCTCGGAAGCTTTCGAAAGAATCGCCAACTGATCTCGCGCCTGGGAAAGGATTGAATCCAGACTCAACCGCCATCTCACATCGACGCGTCGGCGCAAAACTCCGGTGTTGGAGCAGGGAGCATCGACGAGGACTTTGTCGAACAGATGTCCGATGTGTTTCCCCGCGAACTGATCCGGTCTCATCGTGGTGGCACAGGTGACCCCCATGCGCGAGCAGTTTTCCTGCAGCCTCTCGAGCCTGTCAACATCGGGATCCAGGGCAAGAATAAGGCCTTGGTTCCGCAAACGCTGGGCGATGCACGTGGTCTTGCCTCCCGGCGCGGCGCAGAAATCCAGGACGGAGTCACCGGGCCTGGGGTCGAGCCACTGGACGGAGAGGAGGGTGCTGGGGTCTTGAATGTAGAAAAAACCCTTCTTGAAGCTCTCCAAGTTCTGCAAACCGGCGATGGACTGCAGTCGATACACCCACTTTTCGGAAAACCACTCGCAATCGAAATGTTCAAACTGGATCCCCTCCGCGGTCCATCGCAACGTGGTCTCCTCGGCGTTTGATTTGAGAGTGTTGATCCTGGCGAAGACGGGAGCGCCCTGGTTGTTCCATTCGAGTAGTTTTCGGCTGGCTTCCACGCCCCATCGGGCCTGCCACCGCCGGATCATCCAGTCAGGGTGGGAGGTGCCGATTCCGGGCTCGGTTTCCTCGAGCGTCTTGAGCAGCGCGCGCGTGGCTTCACGATCCGTGGCATAGCGACGAAGCACGGCGTTGACGAATCCCGAGCGGCCGCCAGGGGAGTTGGAACGGACCAATTCAACGGCTTCATGAACTGCGGCGTGACTGGGGATTCGGTCCAGCCAGAGCAGTTGGTATAATCCCATGTGCAAGGCGATGCGAACCGAAGGAACCTGACGGCGTCCGGGCGCTTTGCGCTCCACGAGCCAATCCAAGGTACGCTGCCGGCGGACCACCCCGTAGACAATCTCCTGGCAGAGCGCGCGATCTGAGGGTTTCATGACCGTGCGATCCAGGTGCTTTTGGAGGATGTCTTCGGTATGCCTCAGCGATCGCGCGCGCTCCAAAAGAACCGCAAAGGCAATTTGTCTTGGTTTTTGATCTGCCACCGACGTATCCTGTATTGAATCAGAGGTTTTGCGAGATAAGACACATGAGAGATGAATTTGACAGTCTGGCGTCCGGCGGCAAAATTGGGCGGAACCAAGTGGAACTGCTTGTGACACTTGCCAAAGGTGGCTATTGCGTCCATCGAAGCTGGGGGGTGGGCCGAATTACGACCATCGACACCGTGTTTGCACGGTTCGTGATCGATTTCCCGGGGAAGCCCGGGCATTCCATGGATCTGTCTTTTGCCGCAGACTCTCTGAAATCCATCCAGGCGGATCACATTTTGGCCCGGAAGTCGAGCGATCTGGACAGTCTGCGGGAAATGGCGGCCTTGCACCATCTTGATTTGATCCGCCTCGTGCTCAAAAGTTACGGTGGAAAGGCCACGCTCGACCAGGTCCAGCAGGTTTTGGTGCCTGACGTGATCGCCGACGATTGGAAGAAATGGTGGGAGGTTGCCAAACGCGAGCTGAAGAAAGACGGACATTTTCAGGTGCCCATCAAAAAGAGCGACCCCATAATTTTTCAAGAAAAGGAAGTCTCGCTCCACGTTCGTGTCATGGGGGATCTGAAAGCGGCAAAAGGGTTGAAGGCGCGCATTGCAGTCGCGACGGAGCTCTTGAAGTATTTGACCGATTTGGAGGATCCCAAAGGCGCTGTGGCGGAGTCCATTACCCTCGTGAACGCAGACATCGTGAGCCATGTGAGAACCATGCCGGCGCTGGCATTAGAGGCCATTTTTATCAGGGACGAATTGAGCCAGGCTGTCAATGCCGAGCCCCACCCCGGCGAATTGACCGTGTCCGCGATTTGGACACAAAACCTGCGCCTGGACGAATTGTTGGAACAGATGCCCGCGGTGAAGCACAAGCGCGCCCTGGCCGCCTTCAAGACAGCCAATCCAAACCTTTGGCAGGAAGGGGTTCTCGCGATCCTGAACACCACTTCCTCAAAGCTCGCTGGTGAATGCGCCTCGCTTCTGATCCAGGAAAACAAGTTGGATTTGTTAAAGGAAACGCTGGCCCGATTGATCAGCCAGCATCAAGCCAGCAGCGAATTGCTCCTGTGGCTCGCACGCGAGCGCAGCGACTCATTTGCTGACATCCTCGGGCCAGAAGTGTTCCGCGCCATGCTGACCGCCATGGAGCGGGATCAGTTCAACGAAAAACGCTCCAACCGACTCCGTGATTTCATCCTCGATGACCATGATTTGCTGGTCGAGCTGATCGGATCCGCAGACATAGAGATCATTCGGGATTTGACTCGGGCCCTGCAACTTTCGCCGAGCTTCGACGACATGGACAAGCGATCCCTGCTCGCTCGCATCGTCAAGAGCTACCCTTCAATACAATCCCTCATCACCGGCGACCAGACGAAACAGGAGAGCAATATCATCGTTTCCTGGGAAAGCCTTGAACGGCGCAAGAACGAGTACACCGAGTTGGTTCAGAAGAAGATTCCAGCGAATTCGAGAGAGATCGCCATCGCGCGCAGTTATGGCGATTTGCGGGAAAACCACGAGTATAAGGCGGCGAAGGAAATGCAGAAACTTCTCATGCGCAGGAAAGCTGAGCTCGAGATCCAACTGCTTCGTTCGAGAGGCACGGACTTTGCCAACCCTAAGACCGATGTCGTCTCGGTGGGAACTCAGGTGAAGGTGACCGACCTCGACAACAATAACGAGGAAACCTACGCGATTCTAGGGGCGTGGGATTTCGACGCTGAGAAGGGCATCATCAGTTATCAAACGCCCCTGGCTCAGGCCTTGATGAATCAGGCCCCCGGGAAAGAAGTGGAGTTCGAGTTGGACGGGCTTCGAAAACGCTACCGGATCGAAGGCATCGGGGCCTACGTGACGGCCTGACTCCGCGCCGCGGACTGCGGGAGAGTTTTGGAGCCTTGGGTTGGCGCTAGGGGGCGATCGCTGCAGAAGGCCTCGCAATGGTGGGACCTCCGAGTTTCCAGGCTTATTGTTTGGTTCCCGCCGCCTTCAGCATTTCGTCCACCAGTTCCTGAGGTCGCCATTCGTTGCCCATCAAAACCTTTTGGACTTTGCCGTGCGAGTCGATGACGGCCGTGCGCAGGTTGTGGGAGAAACTGGCGCCATCGCGGGGAAACACCAAGCCGAATTGTTCCGTGATCGCGTCAATCTCTATCAGGGCACCTGTGGCCAAAGACCAATATTCCGGATCGTAGCCGAATCTTGCACCGTAGTCTTTCAGGGTTTCAGGGGTGTCAAATTCGGGGTCGAAAGAAAGGGATAAGAGACGCCAGTTTTTGATTTCAGCCCGTGATTTCAGGATGGTTTGAGCCTCTTGAAAATGGTTCGCCATGCGCGGGCAAAAATTCGGGAAGGGACAGCGCGTGAAGATAAATGTGATCGCGAGCGCGTTGCCTCTAAAATCATCGAGCCGGAAGGGTTTTCCAATTTGATTCGTGAAGGGGTAGTTGGGAATCGTATCTCCGACGTTGAGAGGATCGACCTTGCGGACCACTCGGGTGCTCTCCCGGATCGGTGCCGAAGGGGGGTTTTGGTGGGTGCTCTTGAGCACCTTCACCTGGTCGATCCATCCCTCCTCCTTGGTGACAAGCATGCGGAAGGCAACCAGATCGCCCGGGGCAAGGCCCCGGAGTTCGTTCGTATTCTTCACTTCGAATGGCATGGTCATCGCCGGCATGTAGCCCTCAACGGCTTCGTGTTTCACCACCACGGTTTTGCCGTCGGCTTTCAGTTCGCGAACTTCGCCCTTGACCGGATACACCTCCATCTTGACGGAAGTGTTTCGGGCCGCACCCCCGGCGGCCGAGGGAGCGGGCGATTGGTCCCGACACGCGGGCGAAAGCAGGAGCAGGGCGCAGGCAAGGACCGGAATCAATCGTGCTGTGAGTTTGTGGGTCGTCGATCCGCGTTTCATAAGTTTCAGGCCTAAACTTAGCCTGTTTTGTCTTGAGGGTCGAGCACCTTCATGAAAGACCTGAGACAAGAGTTCCTGGAGCATGCATTCGAAGAAGAGTGACGCCCGGGGATGAGCTCGACGCGTCCGCATGGGAGGCCCTGGCTCCAATTCAGGAACAAATACCGGTGTCCCGTAGCGCTCGGTTTTCCGCATAGGGACTTCATGGCGCCCGGAAGACACGCCTGTTTTGGGCGATGACGAACGCCGGCATTGCGTGTGTTTAGAGTTATGTGTAATTTCTCGTCATCCCTATGAAATCAACTTTTATCAACCGGAGATCCTTCTTGCGCCGCTCCGTAGCCGCATCCGCGGCCGTGGCGTTCCCGTTTGTCTCCAAACGAAATGTTCTGGGAGCAAATTCCCGGCTCAACATCGCCGCTGTCGGCGCTGGCGGGAAAGGCGCCGTCGACATCGGTTACTGCGCGGCTGAGAACGTGGTGGCCTTGTGCGATGTGGACCAAAAGAACGCGGCGGGTACATTCGCGAAATTCGCCCAAGCCAAGCAGTATAAAGATTTTCGGGTGATGCTAGAAAAAGAGAAGAGCATTGAAGCCGTCACCATCTCAACTCCGGACCACACCCATTTTCACGTGGCGGCGATGGCCATGAAGCTGGGGCGGCACGTCTACGTGCAGAAACCGTTGACCCACTCCATCTGGGAGGCGCGAACTCTGACGAAAATCGCCCACGAACGCCGAGTGGTCACGCAGATGGGAAATCAGGGGCACTCCCAAGTTGAATCCCGACGGCTGACAGAGTTGATTCAGGCGGGGGTGCTAGGGGAAGTCAGGGAGGTGCATGTTTGGACAGATCGGCCCATTTGGCCGCAGGGCCACACGCGGCCTGAAAAGCTTTCCGTCCCTTCGCACCTCGACTGGGATTTGTGGCTTGGGCCAGCCCCGTGGCGCGAGTTCCACGATGGGTGCGTGCCTTTTAAGTGGCGTGCTTATTGGGATTTCGGCACCGGCGCGCTGGGGGACATGGGATGTCACAACATGGATTTAGCCTTCACGGCGTTGGATCTCAAGGATCCTGTCGCGGTATCGGCGACCTGCTCAGGCGTGAATGCGGAAACGGCGCCTGCATGGTCGGTGATCACTTCGGAATTCGCGAAACGAGGGAAACTGGGACCGGTGAAGCTGGTTTGGTATGATGGAGGGAAAAAGCCGGATCCAACACTGGCCAAACAGACCGTTCTTCCAGAAAACGGAAGCCTGTTTGTGGGATCCAAGGACACACTTTTTGTCCCGAATTACTGGGGAAAGGGTTCATTTTTATCTGGAGCTAGCCTGGAAGATTTCTCGAGCATTCCGGCGACGCTTCCGAGGCATCCCAAAGCGGCCGAAGACAACGATGCCGCGCACCATTTGGAATGGATTGAGGCTTGCAAAGGAGAGGGGAAGGCCCAATCCCACCTGGGGTATGCGGGGCCGATGACCGAGGCGGTTCTGTTGGGCAACGTGGCGATCCGCCTAGGTCGCCGAATCGAATGGGATTCGAAAAGGTTGCGGGTCAGAAACGCCCCGGAAGCGGAGGCTTTGATAAAGCCCGAGTATCGGAAGGGATGGGAGTGGAAGGGCTGATGTGGCGGACGCGGACTGAGGCTGGCGTTCCCGCCGGATGTAGGTCATTTCCAGGATCAAGCCATTGCGCTCTGCCTCCGCTTGGTCTAGCCTGTCCGCCATGAATTGGACAGCCTTGGCCCTCCACAGCGTGATCGCGTGGCTCATCCTCACGCTTGGTGTGGGTTGTTCACCTTCCCCAATGAGCAACCTCGACGAGGAGAAGGATCCCCACTTCATCACCGGCAAGAACAAGATTAGTAGCTATGATTATAACGGGGCCGTAGAGGCGTTTGAGAAAGCGCTCGAAAGCAATCCTCGCTCGGCTTCGGCGCATTTTGAGATCGGGTTGTTGCACTACCAGCGGATCAATGACTACGCGGCGGCGATCTATCACTTCGACAAGTTTTTGAGCCTCAATCCCAAGCATGCCCGGGCGGAGACGGTGAAGCAGTTTATCATCACCAGCAAACAAGAGTTGGCCCGGACCGTTTCACTCGGGCCCATCAACCAACAGGTTCAGAAGGAATTGGACCGTCTCGTCTCCACGAACAGTTTTTTGACCTCTGAAAATAATCGGTTTAGGGATCAGATACAGCAACTCCAAGCGGAGCTGTCGCAGCTTCGAAATGCCCCAAGGCCTCCGCCAGCGTTAAACTTGCAGTCCACTCAATCCGTGGTTGGCCTCAAACTGGGCTCGAACGAATCATCCTTTGTGCCCCCTCAACCAGGGTCCAAGCCAACAATCGATCCCGGAGCGACCACGGGGCCTGCCCGCTCCGACTCCCCCCAAGCCCGAACCTCGACCCCGCTGAAGCCCAATCAGCCCGGTCGTACCCATGTCATCGCTCCCGGAGATACCGCCGCAAAAATCGGACGTCGCTACAACCTCTCCGCGGACAAAATTCTTGCCGCAAATCCGGGAATGGACCCCCGAAAACTCCGAGTTGGGACCACGATCAAACTTCCTGACAAATAACCCTGAGAAACCGGCGCGAAAGCCATGAGCCTGTCGTTTGTTCGCCGTTGCCAACCATGTTTGAAGCTTAAAACGGTGGCCGCCCTGGGTGTATCCTCGCAAGCCTGTTGATAAGGTCATTCCAAGTCGCTCCCCAGATCCATGAAGGAAATACCTTGTTCCTCGTCCAGTGCTTCCTATCCAGGTCGTTGTAGATCTTCACTTCACTCAACTCACGTTTTAAGGTGAAACGGATGGTTGAACCAAGGACATGGTGAAACGCTCCATCTTCCTGGTTTTGGGTGCCTTTTGTGCCCTGATGCATGGGCTCCTTTGGAGGAGCGAATACATCGCGGAAACCGGCGGCGCGCCGGTGCCCTTGGATTTGGTTTGGGGCAAGATGCTGACCGCGCCAGATAATTCTTCCCTGGAAGTACGGCGGAAGGGCTCGAAGATCGGGTTTTGCCGCTGGATACCCAATGTCGGGGAGGGAGCAGCCACGGGAAAAACGGCCAACGAGGAGCCCGAACCGGATGGAATGGTTCGGATGCTTTCGAGCTACACACTCGATTTGGAGGGCAACGTCACTCCAGGAGAGGTTTCAGGCCGGTTACGGTTCCATCTCCGGATGGAGTTTGGATTGCGCCACACTTGGAACTCCTTCGCTTTGGAGATCGGGGAGAAGAAGGGACATTGGTCGATCAAAGCCTCGGAAGCAGATCAAAAGATCAAACTGGCCTACCATGAGGAACGCCCCGTGTTTGAGCACATTCTGAGTTTCGATGACCTGCGCAATCCCCAAAAATTGATGGCGGACTTGAATCTACCCTGGATGCCGGTGATCGCTGCGGCGCTGCCCCAGACGCCATTCGGCAAGAACGCATCCAGTGGGCTCCACTGGGAATGCCGCCAGGATTGGCTGCGGTTCGGGCATTCGAGAATGCGCAGTTATCGTCTTAAAGCTCGACTGTTCGACCGCTACGCCGTCGTTTTGCATGTGAGTCGAGTCGGGGAAATACTGCGCGCTGAGTTGCCGGGTGACATCCTGCTCATCAACGAGGCAATCGCCGGATTTTGATTTGCCGCCCTGCGCCAAAAGTCACATTCTCGGGAAACCATAGCGATCCAAGCATGATGAAAACGACCCTTTCAGAACTGAGCGTTCGCGACATCCGTTTTCCAACCTCAAAATCCTTAGACGGCTCTGACGCCATGAACCCGGACCCGGATTATTCCGCGCCTTATGTGGTGCTGAAGACTGACACGGGGGAGGAAGGGCATGGGTTGACCTTCACGATAGGTCGAGGAAACGAGATTTGTGTCGCGGCAGTCAATGCGCTCAAACCATTGATCGTGGGGCAAACGCTCGAATCGTTCGTGGAAAACCCGGGCGCATTTTGGAGACACCTCACAGGAGACAGCCAGCTTCGTTGGCTCGGACCAGACAAAGGAGTTGTGCACCTGGCCACGGCAGCGGTCGTGAATGCGCTCTGGGACCTCCGTGCCAAGCACGAGCGTCAGCCATTGTGGCGACTTCTATGCGAGATGACACCGGAGGAAGTGGTGCGCTGCGTCGATTTCCGGTACATCACCGACGCCATCAGCCCCGAAGAGGCGCTGGATTTATTGAGATCCATGGTTCCAGGAAAAGAACAGCGCATCGCAGAGATGTGCGAGCGTGGTTATCCGGCCTATACAACCTCCGCAGGGTGGCTTGGATACTCGGATGAGAAATTGAGGCGTTTGTGCCGCGAAGCGGTTGCGGGTGGATGGAATCATCTCAAGATCAAAGTGGGCGGCGACCTGGACGATGACATCCGCCGATGCACGATCATTCGTGAGGAGATCGGGTGGGAGCGCAAGCTCATGATGGATGCGAATCAGGTTTGGGACGTGGGACAAGCCATCGTGCATATGAAAGCATTGTCGCGTTTTGACCCTTGGTGGATCGAGGAACCGACGAGCCCGGACGACGTCCTGGGGCATGCGGCGATCGCCAAGGCCCTGGAACCGATTGGCGTTGCAACGGGGGAGCATTGTCAGAATCGAATCCTGTTCAAACAGTTGTTGCAGGCAAAGGCGATCCGTTTCTGCCAGATTGACAGCTGCCGCCTGGGAGGGGTGAACGAGGTGCTCGCCGTGCTCTTGATGGCCGCGAAGTTTGGCGTTCCGGTGTGCCCGCACGCCGGGGGTGTCGGCCTGTGCGAATATGTGCAACACCTCTCGATCTTCGACTACGTGTGCGTGAGTGGAAGTCTCGAGAACCGGGTGACCGAGTACGTGGACCACCTTCACGAGCACTTTCTGGACCCGGTGGTGATAAGAAACGCGCGCTACATCGCCCCGTCAGCGCCCGGATACGGCATCACGATGAAGCCGGAATCCTTGAAAGATTACGAGTATCCCACCGGCCGGGCGTGGGCTTGAACAGCCGACTACTGATTCAGACGGACGCCAATGTCCTTGAGGGCCTTGAGTTGTTCGCCCTTGGCTTTTGCGGAAAGTGGATTTCCTTTCAGATAAAGATTCAGGAACATCGCGAATCGTTGTGGCCCCTCAGCGTCGGCCTTGGCCATCAGCACCAGCGAGGCAAGATCCCGAATCTTATTGTTTTCGAGGAATAGGTGGTACGGGGTGATTCCGTTCAGCGGGCCGAGATCGGAGATGCCGTTGCCACTCAGGGAGAGGCTCATGAGGCCTCGAAGGTCCTTCAGGGGAGGAATGGACTTGATCTTGTTGTTTTCGAGATAAAGAGACGCCAGCTTGGTGAGCTTGGAGACGACGGAAACGTCCGCAATCTGGTTTCCCGCAAGATAAAGAGAAGCCATGTTGGTGAGACCACCCAAAGCTTTGATGTCTTTGACCTTGTTCCGCGTCAATTCCAGGTACTGTAAAGCGCGGACGTCCGAAATCGACGAGAGATCCGCGATTTGATTGTTGGCAACATTGAGATATTGGAGCTTTGAGAGGCCTTTCAGGGGAGCCAGGCTCGCGACTTTATTATTCGCGAGATCAAGGGACGCCAGGTTGACGCATTTCTCAAGCCCAGCAAGATTCGTGATGCTCTGCCCCGTGGCTTGGATCGTGGACAGATTGACAAGATCAGCTTCGACGAGGGGTTTGTCGTTGTCGCGCTTCTCGAAAACAAACTTGCGCACGGCACCTTCCAGATTCTTGTCGAGAAAGATGGGGGCGGCTGGGGCAGCGTTGGTGGACGGTGGAGCGGCGGCTGGCGCATCTGCCGCACGCACGACAGGCGAGGCAAGCAGCACTAGCAGAGCGGTGGCCGAGAACACGAAAGGTCGATTGAAAATGAAAAATCGCATAGGTGATGGTGCGGATTGTTCTCTCGCTGGGGCTGCCAAAAGACAAGGAAAAAGAGTGGTTTTGTCCGGGATCGGTCAAATCATCGAGCCCTTGGCAGCAGGAGAAGAGGTCGTTACTTCTCGATCTCAACCCACAGGGGCAGTATTTCTGAGTCGCCAGTGAGGGAATTGTGCCCCTACAGGCGGGGCCGCTGGCCCCCGTCGCACGGAAGCCAGAAGGGCCGCCCCCAGAGTGGGTTGCATTCTGTTGGAGGGGGTCGGCGGAGTCTCTTTCGAGCTCAATGAATGTCGCGGAATGCGTCGGTGTGGGAACGCAGGTTTTAACCAAAGCCGGTGTCGAAAACCCGCGTGCGGATGTGGAATGGCTCTTGGCGTCGTGTCTTCACACCCGAAGGATGCAGCTGTATCTGGACTTGAACAGGGATCTGAACCCGGCGCAACAGGGGCACTTTGAAACACTCCTGACGCGTCGTGCCGCGCGTGAACCCCTCCAACATATTCTCGGAACGGCTGAGTTCTCGGGGCGCTTGTTCGAAGTGGATCGGTTTGTTCTCATCCCCAGGCCGGAGACTGAATTGCTCGCGGAACTGGGTGTGCGCCACGTGCGCCGGCGCCTGGGGCTCGACCCAAAATCTGGGCCCCCATGGAGGCATTCTCGGAAACCCTTCTCGGCCCTGGATTTTGGCACGGGCAGCGGGTGCCTCGCTGTCACCCTCGCGCTCGAGGCTGGAGAGGGGTCGGACATACAGGTGAGTGCCGTGGATATCTCCCCAGACGCGATCGAGGTCGCTCGGCGGAATGCCCGGCGGCATGGGTGTGACCGGGTGGTGCGTTTTTTTCTAGGGGACGGATTCGCGGGATTGAATTCAACGCCCTCGTCGGGGCCGAAAAAGTTCGACCTGATCCTCACAAATCCGCCCTACATTCCAACAAGAGAAATCCAAGCACTGCAACCCGAGGTTCGGGACCACGATCCGGTCCTGGCCCTGGATGGGGGAGAAGACGGGTTGCTTTTTTACCGGCGACTGGCAACGGAGGCTTTGGAGCGAATGAACGAGGCGGGAGTGCTAATGGCGGAGTTCGGGGATGGTCAGTTCGAGAGGGTCGCGGGGCTCTTCCGCGGAGTGGGTTGGGCAGTGGAGGCGCCAGTGCAGGATGATACCGGGCGGTTGCGGATCTTGATTGCGCGTCCTGTGGCATCGTGAAACACTGCCCGTTGGCTTGGAGCAGGGTCTTTTGAGTCGAGAATAATGGACAGTTTTAACATTCGAGGCGGCGTTCCACTGAAGGGTGATGTCACAATCAGCGGGGCCAAAAACTCTGTGTTGCCGATCATGGCGGCGACGCTGTTAACTCGTGAAACCTGTGTGATTACGCGGGTGCCCAATCTCAGCGATGTGAAGTTCATGGCGGACATCCTTCGATCGCTGGGCGCGGAGGTCGCATTCAAGGGCGATACCCTGACTGTCAAAGCGGAACGTGTGAGCGGGGTCGGGGACTACGAGATGGTGCGGAAGATGCGTGGTTCCATCTGCATTCTGGGGCCTCTGCTGGCGCGTTTACACAAGACTAAGGTGTCGCTTCCAGGCGGGTGTGTGATTGGGGCCCGGCCCATCGATTTGCACCTGAAAGGCGTCCGTGCACTGGGGGCAAAGATTCGTATCGAAGGGGGTTATGTTTGTGTGAACGCCCCGCGCCTGACGGGCGCCGAAGTGTTTTTGGGAGGGCGCTCTGGTCCAACGGTTTTGGGAACCGCGAATGTGTTGATGGCGGCGACGCTGGCTGAAGGGGTCACCGTCATCCAGAGCGCGGCTTGCGAGCCGGAAGTGGTCGATCTGGCCAACTTCCTCACATCCATGGGGGCTCGGATTCAGGGGGCTGGCAGTCCGACCATGACCGTGCATGGCGTGAAAGAGCTCCACGGCGCTGAGCATGAGGTGATCCCTGACCGCATCGAGGCGGCGACGTTTATGATAGCGGCGGCGGCGACTGGGGGCGAGGTCACGCTGCACGGGGTGAGGGCTGATCAACTGACAGCAGTGATTGACAAGCTGCGCGAGGCTGGAGTGCGCATCGAGCGGAGCGGAGCGCTCTTGAAAGTTTCACGCGGACGGAAGTTGAAGCCCGTGGATGTCACGACACTTCCCTATGCCGGTTTCCCCACCGATGTGCAAGCGCAGATGATGGTGTTGATGACTCTGACGCCTGGGATCAGCATCATTACGGAGCGTATTTTTGAATCGCGGTTCATGCATGTGAGCGAGCTGGCGCGCCTGGGTGCGGAAATTGCCATCGAGGGCCCGAGCGCCATCGTCAAGGGGGGGGCGCCCCTGAGCGGCGCGCCCGTGATGGCCAGCGATTCGAGGGCATCCGCGGCGCTCGTGATTGCCGGACTCGTGGCGGAAGGGACCACTCAGGTGAATCGCATTTATCACATCGACCGCGGCTACGAGTCGATCGATGACAAACTGAGATCACTCGGGGCCCGTATCCAAAGGGTGGAGGAGTCATGAGCAACTTTGTC
>CANLCA010000007.1 GCA_947487925.1 Verrucomicrobiales bacterium
TCGAGAACAAAGGGGGTCTTGTGCAGAATGGGCAAACGCGCCGACATGTGTTCAAGACATATAGATTTTCTATACAACAATTGCAAGAGAAAAACCGCCCTCTTGTTCACTTTTTCTGGAGTTTCAAGAAATTAGGCGAGGATCAGGGCAACATTCAACACTGACCAGGATTTCATGGACAACAAGCCCAGGTCAAGGCAGGTTCCAGAGTGGATAGGATGCGCAAAGGTTGACGTGCATCCCGATCGAATCGACAGTTCAATCGAAACGTCAGTCTTGTCGTCATGAAACATCACACGCCTCGCATTGAAGACCTGTTCCTGACCCGACGGGAATGGCTCCAGCGATGCGGCCTTGGCTTTGGTGCGCTCGGCCTTTCCACCTTGCTTGAACCCGCTGGAATGGCGGCCGACAGCTCTGCCCCCCAACCGCATAGCTCCAACTCCCCCCTAGCGCCTCGCGGGCCCCATTTCAAAGCCAAAGCCAAGAGAGTCATCCACCTGTTTATGAACGGGGGACCGTCCCAGGTGGACACGTTCGACCCAAAACCTGCGCTCACGAAATACGCGGGCAAACCGTTGCCCACTGAGAACCTGCGCACGGAACGCAAAACGGGGGCCGCCTTTCCTTCCCCATTTCAGTTTCGCAAGTACGGCCAAAGCGGCACGGAAGTCAGCGAGATCTTCCAAAACGTTGCTCAGAGCATCGATGACATCGCCGTGATCCGCTCAATGCACGCGGACGTCCCCAACCATGAACCCTCGCTGCTGTTGCTGAACTGTGGCGACGCCCGGCTCGTCCGCCCCAGCATGGGCTCTTGGCTCACATACGGCCTTGGAACAGAAAACCAAAACCTCCCAGGCTTCATCGCCATGTGCCCAGGTGGCTATCCCATCCAGGAGTCGCAGAACTGGCAGTCAGCCTTCCTTCCTGGCGTCTACCAAGGAACTTACATAGACACCCGGCACAAGGACATCGAGAAGCTCGTCGAAAACATCAAGAACCACCAATGCTCCCTCGCGGACCAACGCCGGCAGGTGGACCTCATCCAAGCGTTGAACCTCAACCACGCCCGCACCCGGCAAAACGACGCCCAGCTCGAGGCTCGCATTCATTCGTTCGAACTCGCCTATCGCATGCAGATCGATGCGACCGACGCGTTCGACATCTCCCGCGAACCCGAGCACATCCGGCGACTGTACGGCGAAGGCACGCAAGCGCGCCAGATCCTGATCGCCCGGCGCCTCGTCGAACGTGGCGTCCGCTTCGTCCAGGTGTGGCACGGCGCAGGCCAACCCTGGGACAATCATGACGATCTCGAAGTCAACCACCGAAAGCTGGCCCGGGAGTGCGACCAGGCCATCGGCGCCCTGCTCAAGGATCTAAAACAGCGGGGAATGCTCGAGGACACACTCGTCATCTGGGGCGGCGAATTCGGTCGCACCCCCACGGTCGAACTGCCCACCCCAGGGTCGAACGCGGGGAAAATCAACGGCCGCGACCATAACCACTATGGCTACACGACCTGGCTCGCCGGGGGAGGAGTGCGACCGGGCTGCGTGCATGGTGCAACCGACGAATTCGGGTTCCAGGCGGTCGAAAACAAGGTCCACGTGCACGACCTCCAGGCCACCATCATGGCCTTGCTCGGCTTCGACCATGAACGGCTCACCTTCCGCCATGCCGGTCGCGACTTTCGCCTGACAGACATCCACGGTCAGGTCGTCCGCAACCTCATCGCCTGAGGCCTGCCAGGTTGCACCAGTGACACATTACGACGTCATCGTCATGGGCCTCGGCGGGATGGGCAGCGCAGCCGTTTCCCACTTGGCGTCTCGCGGCAAATGCGTTCTGGGTCTGGAACAATTCCTGCCACCGCACAATCGGGGCTCCAGCCACGGTCGCACTCGCGTCATCCGCCAAGCTTATTTTGAGCACCCCTCTTATGTGCCGCTCCTGCTTCGAGCCTATGAGCTGTGGCGTGAGCTGGAGCGCGACACAAATCAAAAGTTGCTGCTGCTGCCGGGAGGTCTGATGATGGGGGCACCTGGTTCAGAGGTCATCGAAGGCAGTCTTCGGAGCGCTCTTCAGCATGGGTTGCCTCACGAGGTTTTGGATGCCCGCAGCATACGGCGGCGTTTTCCTGGTTTCAACATCCCGGATGACGCCATCGCGCTGTTTGAACCCGACGCCGGGCTGGTGTTCTGTGAGAATGCGGTTGTCGCCCACCTTCAAGCCGCTACCCGAAGCGGTGCCGCACTGCACTTCGAAGAACCAGTCCTGGATTGGAGCGCCCGCGACAACGGCAGTGTTGAAGTGCGCACCGCACGCGGGGTCTACACAGCGGAAAAGCTCGTCATCACACCAGGCCCCTGGGCGCCACAGTTGCTTTCAGAGCTCGGACTGCCGTTGGCGGTGGAAAGGCAGGTGCTGTTCTGGTTCCAACCTCCGGGTGGTATTCAACCCTTCGCGCCGGATCGATTCCCCATCTATATCTGGCAGCCAAGAAAAGGCTCGGTGCTCTATGGATTTCCAGCCGTGGATGGCCCGCAGGGAGGTGTCAAGGTAGCGTTCTATCGCAAACCCACGAGCGAGCTCTGTTCACCAAACACCGTCGACCGCCGCGTGCGCGAGGACGACATCGCCGAGATCCGCGAAGGGGTTCGCGATTTTCTGCCAGCCCTGGATGGCAAACTCATCGACGCCGCAACATGCCTCTACACGCTCACGCCCGACCTCCATTTTGTGATCGGACCTCATCCGTCCCATCCTCAGGTGACGCTGGCCGCTGGCTTCAGCGGCCATGGGTTCAAGTTTTGCAGCGTGGTCGGGGAAATCCTCGCGCAACTCGCCTCGGAAGGACGCGCTGGGATGGACATCAGTCTTTTCGACCCGCTGCGATTTAAACAGTCGAATCCATGTTAAAACCCACCCGCCGCTTACTGCCCTATCTCCTAGTCCCGCCGGGTTTGCTTCTGATCGTGCTCCTGCCTTCAATCACGGTCGTCAACTACGATCCCTATTTCAAGGCATCTTATGCGCTCACAACGATGTCGCGGTTGACGAATGCTCTCTCAACCCAATCCATCGTGAATGATCTTCTGAATGCAGGCTTCGGCCGGGCGCCCCTGACCCCGACCCTGGACGTCACCTCGGAAAACCCGGAAAAAGGGATGTTCAAAAACGTGCCCTTGGCGGGCTTCGGCAACCGCCGTGGCAAGCCGGCAACCGGGGTACACGACGAGCTCTCGGCCAAAGCCGTGGCCATGAGGGTCGCGGGCAGGACTGTAGTCATGATTACCGCCGACGCCTTGATAATTCCTCGGGAAGTGGCGGACGCCGCCGCCGCGGAACTCAAGCGGGAAGTCGGACTCGGCCGGGATCAGATCTACTTTGGCGCGTCGCACAGTCATTCGAGCATCGGTGGTTGGGGCGAAGGGGTCGTGGCGGAAGCCTTCGCTGGGGGGTATCAACCGGGTGTACGGGTTTGGTTCGCCCGACAGCTGGCCGCAGCCGCAAAGGCCGCCATGGCCGACCTCAGTCCCGCCTCAGTCGGATCCACCAACCTCCACATGCCGCAATTCGTCAGGAACCGGCTCGTGGGAACCAAGGGCCGCGTGGATGACTCCTTTTCCTTGCTGGTTCTGGAGCAAACCGACGGCGACAAGGCAGTGCTCGGCGCCTACGCCGCGCACGCCACTGTTCTAGGGGGAGACAACATGCGGTTCAGCGCGGATTATCCAGGAAACTGGCAGAGGGAAATGGAAGCCAACGGGGTCTCCCTAGCCCTGTTCTTTGCGGGTGCCGTCGGCAGCCACGGCCCAGTCGTCAACGGCAAAGGTTTCGAAGGGGCCGAGACCATGGGCAAAGGCCTCGCCACCGCCACCCTGATTGGAATTCAACACCTGGGTAGGACCAACAGCATCCGGTTCATGGCCCTTGGATTGGAAGTGGAACTGCCTGAACAACACCTGCGCGTCGCCGACCAATGGCGGGTGCGTCCGTTCATTTCGAGGCATCTGCTGCCAGTGGAAGACCGAACTCTGCTCCAGGCTTTTCGAATCGGCGACTCGATCTGGATGTCCACACCCTGCGATTTCAGCGGCGAGATCGCGCTGAACCTCAAGAACGCCTTGCAACTCCGCGGCTTCAAAAGTGCGATCACCAGCTTCAATGGAGATTACATCGGCTACGTGGTTCCGGGACAATATTATCACCTCAAATCCTACGAATCACGGACCATGTCCTTCTTTGGTCCCACGGTGCCGGATTACCTTGAGGACTTGATGCGGCGCATGGCGGATGGGGTCGGATCGAACCGCGACTAAGGCGCCATGCCCCCGCGCGTACCAGGGCGGCCCGCTTGAATGCGAAGATCTGAGCCCTCCTGGGCTTCACACCCGTCCAACCACCCGCTCAACATCGTTCCTTGCCAAGCATCGGGGATCGAGCCTCAACAAGATCAGCCTTGGGGGAACCGCAAATCAACCGGTCGCCGGTAGGGTTAAGAACTTGGGCTTCCCTCCTGGCCAGATCCTAGCCCATAATATTGCCCATGAGCCGTTCACTTGAGAACATTGACCGTCTTCGAACATGTCGCGCAAGCCGTGACGACTCGAGTTCATACCGCACGGGCAGTCCCAACAGGTTTTCCAAGCTCACCAGTCTTGCCTCGTGCGCCTTGACGCTGCTCCTGTCCGGCGGCCCCACATCGGCTCAATCCCCGAAATCAGCGCCCTACAACTCCAAGGACCGCCAGCCTACCCCTGAGGAACTCGCCGCAATCCCACCGGTTTTCTCGCCGGAAAAAGCGGCTCAACTTTTGAGTGATGTCCGGTTTCCAGAGGAATTCAACGTGACGATTTTCGCCACGCCACCGGCCGTGAATTATCCCGTGTTCGTCTCCGCCGCCCCGGACGGAACTCTCTATGTTTCCAGCGATGGCAATGGTTCTCTCGATCGAAAGGCCCACCTCGGCCGCGTGCTCAGGGTCCGCGATACCGATGGTGATGGCAAAGCGGATGAAGTCAAAGCGCTCGTGCCCGATGTCGATTCCCCGCGCGGACTGGTTTGGGATCATGACAGGCTCTATCTGCTTCACCCTCCTCACATCAGCGTCTACATCGACGAAGACGGAGACGGCGTTGCTGAACGTCAGCAGATCCTCGTCAAGAATATCGCCTTTGGCTTCAAGGACAGACCCGCAGACCACTCCTCAAACGGGTTGGAACTGGGGATCGACGGGTGGCTTTACGCCGCCATTGGCGACTTTGGATTCATGGAGGCGCAGGGCACGGACGGACGCAAACTGCAGCTCAGGGCCGGCGGCGTGGTCCGAGTGCGGCCTGATGGAACCGGGCTTGAACTCTTCGCAAGAGGCACGCGCAACATCCTCGAGGTCGCTATAAGCCCGCTTCTCGACGGGTTTGCGCGTGACAATACAAACGATGGTGGCGGATGGGACGTCCGCTTCCATCATTTCACGCCACTCGCCGAACACGGTTACCCAGCGCTGTTCAAAAACTTCGGCGACGAAATCATCCAGCCGCTGGCCGACTTCGGAGGAGGATCCGGTTGCGGCGCCGCATGGATCGACGAGCCCGGAATCCCTGCGAAATGGAACAACGCACCCTTCACGGCGGATTGGGGTCGCGAACGCGTCTACCACCACGCTCTCACGCCTTCAGGAGCGACTTTCAAGGCGGACCAGACCGAGTTCTGCAAGCTGCCCCGCGTGACCGACCTGGATGTCGACGCCTCCGGGGCCATTTATGCCGCCAGTTGGAAGGGGGCCTCCTTCACATGGGTCGGGCCTGAAGTCGGGTTCATCGCCCGCGCTATCCCTAAAGCCGTCAACCCAGAGCCATTGCCCAATTTCAAGACCGCATCCGATGCTTCGCTGGTGACCCTTCTGGAGTCCGGAAGCCACCGCCGCCGAATGGAGGCCCAACGGACGCTCGTGCGCCGAGGACTCAACGCACAATCGATCCAGTCCATCGAAGCCCTGGCGTCTGACAAGACCAAGCCTCTGGCCTCGCGGGTCGCCGCAGTCTTCGGGCTCAAGCAAGCACGAGGGGCGGACTCGACAGCATTCCTGGCAGCTTTGACCCAGGATGAGACCATCGCCCCCTGGACCGTGCGCGCGCTCGCCGATCGACTCGATCAACTGCAAGGGGTCTCCGCAGGTGCTGTGGCCGCGGGTCTTCGTTCGAAGCTGCCTCGGCTCCGCAGAGAATCCGCAGCCGCCTTGGCGCGACTAGGCGACCTGGGCCAGGCATCCTCCCTGACATCCCTGCTCGCCGACAGCGACCCCCAGATCTCGCACACCGCGGTCCAATGCTTGAGTCTTCTGAAGGCTTCGGACGCCTGCTTCGCGGTGCTCGATAAACCCGACGCGCAGGATATGATGCGATCAGGCGCCATCCGCGTTCTTCAATCGATCCATGAACCGGAGGTTGTCAGCGGATTGCTCAACCGGCTCTCTCGCGAGACCTTCGCCAGGAAACGCGAGAATCTGTTAACGGCTCTGTGCCGGCTCCATTTCGTCGAAGGCTCTTGGACGGGGGACTCCTGGGGCACTCGCCCGGACACCCGGGGGCCCTACTACCAACCTGCGCCCTGGAGCGAAACGCCGCGGATTGTAGCTGCCCTCAAACAGGCACTGGAAAAGGCCGCCCCTGCCGAGGCGGCTTTTATAGGCCGTGAGCTTGCCAGGCATCGCATCCCGGCTGGCGACGCCCTCGACACATTGATCGCCCGCGCCGCTTCGGAACCCTCACTCCTTCCGGCCATCGCGATGCAGCTTGCGGAGGCAGATTCCATCCCAACCGGCGCTGTAGCCTTGCTCATCAAAGCCGCGGAGGCAGACACCACTCCAGACGCGGCGCGGGCCCAGGCGGTTATCGCCCTGTCGAAATCAGAGGACCCTCAAGGATGGGCCGCCATCCTGCGCGCGCTGCCTTTGGTCCAGGCGACCAAGACTGAAAACAACCTCGCCGAAAAAGCGCGGTCGGCATTTTTTAATTCATCCAAGCTCGACACGCAGCATGCGTTGTTTGACCGGGAAGCCTCGAAACTCGACGGCCAACCCTCCATCCTCGCTGAGGCGATGTTACTCAAGCTCGCGGCTCGAAAAATCGGCTCCGCCGAAGCACGCGAGTTCTCGGCCAAGGCCCTGGACGCAGGGTGGTCCATCACGAAGCGAAAGGTGCAAATCATGAAGGCCGCCACCATGGCCGGAGAATCCAGCCGCGCTGCTCTGTTCATCGCCGCCCTCTCCGACCCTGATCCGGAGGTCGCACTCACAGCGAAGCAAACCGTGAAACAACTGAAGATCGATCCCGCGAAGTTTCGCTCGGACACCCAAGCCCTCAAGGTGGCTGATTTGCCCGTCGAATCGGCGGTCGCCAGCGTGCTCAAACTCAAAGGAGACGCATTGCGAGGAGAACAGATCTTCGCACAAATAGGGTGCGGAAGTTGTCACACCACCAAAGCGGACGAACCCTTGAAAGGCCCCTTTCTGGGCAATGTCGCCTCCATCTACAAGCGCGTTGACATCGCCGAGGCCATCCTCATTCCAAACAAGACCCTCGCGCAAGGGTTCATCGCCAATCATTTTGAACTCAAGGACGGATCCGAGGTGGACGGGTTCGTGGTCCTGGAAGCGGCTGACGCTGTCACCATCCGCACCATCACGGCGCAAGAACAACGAATCCCTCTCTCACAAATCGTCACGCGTGAAAAACAGCAAAAATCGTTGATGCCAGAAGGCCTCGTTTCATCGCTACCCATGAACGATTTCGCGTCCCTGCTGGACTTCCTTCAAAGTCTCTCGGAACCAAAAAAATAGTTTTCATGGAATCCTGCACGACAAGTGACGCCGCCACGGAGATCGTCATCCTGCTGCACGGATTGTGCCGCACCCCGCGATCCATGGCGCCTCTTGAAAAACACCTCAGCGCCCGGGGTTACCAGGTTCGCAACATCGCCTACCCCTCGCGTCACCTGCCCATCCACCGGCTCTCAGAGGACTATCTCGTGCCTGTGGTCCAGAAATGCGCCACGCCGGAAATCACTCGCATCCACTTCGTCACGCACTCCATGGGCGGCATTCTGGTGCGGGACTATTTCGCCCATCACGATGCCCTGAAACCCGGACGCGTGGTGATGCTCGGACCTCCCAACCAAGGGAGCGAAGTGGTCGATGCTCTGCGAACACTCGGACTTTTCCACAAACTAAACGGGCCGGCGGGAAGCGAACTGGGAACCGGTCCCGATTCAACTCCAAATCGGTTGGGACCCGTTCGTTTCCCACTGGGGATCATTGCTGGCGATCGAAGCATCAACTGGATAAACAGCGGGCTGATGATACGGGGAGCCAATGACGGCAAAGTGTCGGTCGAACGCACCAAAATAGGTGGCATGACGGACCACGTCGTGGTTCACGCCACCCATCCCCTGCTCATGCGCAACAGGAACGTGATGGCGCAGGTCGTCGCGTTCCTGAAAACCGGCAGTTTCTCCGCTCCTCGATAAGTCTCTCGGGAATGCTCCACCTCATGATCTGGGAGCATGAACCGGGGCTATTTTGACGGAAAGACGAGCCTGGAAATCGCGGTGGTATCGAGTTCCACCGGGCCGCTCACGCTCGATGTCCCAGTCATTTTCTGGCCTTGGATCTGATCCAGCTTCAGAGTGAGGCGGCCGTGGCGTTGAAAATGGATCTGCACCTCCGTTGCCGGTTTTGATGATGGGTCGGTCTGGGGCTTGGCCACCGCCGCGGGCGGAATGGACCGGAGCTCAATGGCGCGCACCTGGTTCACCGCTTTGCGAACCTCGCCGGCTTCGGTGGAAAGAAGGATATTTCCAGACTCCAAGGCCCGGATCTGCCCCGTCAAACGCTCCCCGTCTAGCATCAGCACCACATCGCCCTTAGCTGGCACTGCGTTCGAAGGAATCCGATCGTCGTAGCGCCCGTCCCATTCGGCAATTTTTAACTGGCTGAGGCGCACCCCTCCCTGCCCCTGGTGGACGAGTCGGATACCTCGGCCTTCCCCGGAGAACTCGGATGGCTCCGTCCATTGTTTGGCCAGCACTCCGTCGATGAAGAGAAGAATTCGACGCGACCTCTTGTCCACCTTGATCTCCACGTGCGCCTTCGTCTTGCTGGCCAAACCGGGCACCGACTGCTGGCCGAGATATCTCAGGGGATCCCGTTTCTTCACCGAGAGCAGGTTCGCTCCAAAGGAGTTGATCTGAAGGCTGTAAAATCCGGCGAAATCTGGCTCGTCCTCCTTATTCGCCAGGCTAATGGGTTTTAATGAATCGGTGAAGAGGGCGATGGCAACGTTCAAAGGCCCCTTCCATTTCAAATCAAACTCCATGGTAAAACTGTCCGGCAAACCGAGCATCCGGGCGATCGAAGCCGCCTCCCTCGCATAGAAGGAGCGGTCCTGATATTTCCATTCGCCCGGCTCACCCAAGGCCGAAACCACTTTCCAGCTCGTCCAGCCGTTGGTCCCTCGAGGCCCTTCAAACACGAGAGCGAAATTCGTTTGGACCGGCGTCATGGAGCGTACCCGGTTTCGAGGAACGCTCGTCTTGCCGAGATACCACGATTCCAATTCAATCCTGTCTGCACTGATAGCGAGCTGGCGTACGGCAAGCTCGTCCTCGTTGTCGAAACGAACCTTCCACGTCGCAGCCGTGGTCGCGTCCCCACCACGGCCATCCAGATCAATTTGCGAGATGTTTTGGGTCGAGAACAAAACCGGTTGTTCAGCATCCACATGGGCCCAACCGAGCCATCCGTCAGGTTGAACAAGCATCAAGCGACCCGAAATACGGTCCCCGTTGGAAAAAGAGATCGTGTCCTTGAACTGGTTGGTGGCAACCGGTGAGGCGGCGTCGGCGAGCAGAACGCCAGCCAGCGTCAGGACTCCCATCAGAGGGTGACAAGCCAGCAGACGCAACCCCTCGTGAATCCTGTTCTTATTCATTCTGAAGAAGAGGGTCGAGGTCGGCATCGACGGGCGAATTCTCGACCCGCACCCGATCCATGTTGAACTGCATCTTTCGAACCGAGGCCAGATCGAACTTGAAGGAGCCAAATTGTGGACTCTTCGCCTCAATTATCTGATTGGTCCAGGAATCCACGGACATACTCAGGCGCGCCCCCGAATTGAATTGAAACCGGACCATGCCCGCCAGGCTGGCGAAAGGGGACCCTGGAGGGGAATGAAGCACGATCTGAGTGACGCGCTTCAACGGCACCGTAAGCGGCAGCGAGGCCGTCTGGAAAGTAGCCTTGCCATCCACCACAGACTCGAGGCTGCCCACCAACCGGTCCCGATTGACCAGTTTGGCCACATCGACGGGTTGGGGCGGTCCCATGGCGGGGTCGCTTTCAAAATTCCCATCCCACTCGGTGACGCGAAGGTTAGTGAGCTTGAGGCTGCTCTCGTTCAGTTGCGCGTAGAACGTGATGCCCGTTCCCTCGGCGGAAAACCCGCCTTGATCCTGCCACCGCTGCACCAGCAGGCCATTGGCGAAAAGCATCACGTTGCCCTGGGCCTGGTCCGTTCGAACCTCCAAACTCACCCGGTTCTGCTGCAGCATGGAAGGGATTTCCACCTGACCCAGGTGGTTCGCCCCGACGCCTCGCTGGATCCGTTGCAGGGCGACTACCCCGGAGGTCACGTAGAGCAGATAGGAATTGGCGTTGTAATCCAAGCGGTCAACGCTGTCGGTGTAAAACCCCACCATCAAGGCCATGTTGTTCGACCACTCCAAATCAAACTGAATGCTCGAGCGTTTGGGCAGCTTCATGGCGCGCCCGATCATACCGGCGCCGTTGGCGACAAAAGTGCGGTCGCGATAGCTCCAGGCCCGCTGCCCAGGACCGACTTTCCATCCATCCAATCCGGTGGGCCCATCATACAGCACGACCAGACCGTTGTGAAAAAAGGCGATCGACCGCACGGATGCCCGGGGAGCTTTCAGCTTTTGCCCCTGCCACGTCTCAAATTCGAGGTTCACCCCGTCAAAACCTATCAATCGCCCAGGTATCTCGTCTCCGTTCACAAACGACAATCTTGCCGTGGACTCGATGGGAGGGGAGCTCACTGGACGATTCCCAAGTTCAATCGATGCCAGATTCCTGGTTCGGAACCTCAGTGGATCCTTCGCTTCGGAATGGGACATCGTCAGATGCCCCCCGCCGTCAATCCCCGTGAGTCGACCGCGGAGTTTCGAGCCATCGAACCATTCGACGCGGTCAAATTCAGGCGAGGACGAAGGGTCCTCGGCCAGGCTAAGGGAGGTGGCTCCAAGGAGCAGTGAGAACAGCACCGCACTCCGAACAAACTCCACGCAAGTTGATCCCGCTGACCGGATTTGGCCCGCACTGGGACACCTGTTGGATCCTCGCGGAATACCCTCACACCCAGCATTGGGGTCACCGCTCATAAATAGGGAGATACCGATAATTCAAGGCCATGGAAAGCAGCGACGCCGAAGTGGAAAACGCGGCCCCAAATTGTCCTCCCCAACTCCCATCCGCTTCCTGGGATGCGGCCAGAGTCTCGATGTTCTTCCGGTTCCAGGCCTGCCAACTGTCCGGCGCCCCGTGGAAGAATGCCTGGGACGCGTAATAGATGTAATACTGTTGATAATAATTCTGACTGGGAGCGTTTTGGAGATAACGGAACGCGGACTTGAACGCCGCGGAGTTCTTCTCCCGCGCGAGGGCAAACACGAGGCATCCTATGGCGGCGCGAGCGCCGTTCGGACCCGAGTTTGAGGTGTAGCCGAAGCCTCCCTCCGCCGTCTGGCATTGCAGAAAATATTTGAGACCGTTTTGAATCGACTCCTCCGGGACTCCAATGCCCGCATTGCGCGCGGCGAACAAGGCGACCATTTGTGCGCCGCTGATGGTGGTGTCCGCGTCCGTGCTCTCCGGGGAATAACGCCAAGCGCCGAACGGATTCTTCTTCTGGGACGACACAATCACCTTCACCGCCTGCTCGAGGGCCGGTCCAAGCCGCGCATCCGACACCGCCCCGTAGGCCTCCGCAAGGGAGAGGGTCGCGAACCCATGGTTATACATCGACTTTCCAATGTAACCGGTGCTCTTGTTCATCTGGCTGAGGACATAGTTCAACCCCCGTTTTATCGCCTGGTTGTAAGGCCCGGAATTGGGATCATCCCCATGCGCCAGCATGCTCACCACCGCCAATCCCACCACCGCCGGCTCCCGCCCATACTGGGCATCCGCCCAGTAGCCTTCCGGGGCCTGTGACTGCCGCAAGAACTGCAGGCCCCTGACATACATCTTGTCGAGTTCCGCCGAAACCTCCGGCCCCACTTGCGCCAGGGTCCCCTGCCCTTCAGCCCGGTAAACACCGAGCCCAACCAGCAGACACGCTAACCATGCAGAAAGCATCCGCTTCATTGCAGCCCTTCTTTCTCAAGCGCTCGAAAATAATTCTCCAACGCTTCTCTAAACTCCACGGGAAAGGATTTGCTGTCGCCCCCCATTCTTTGGTTGGTTCGGGAATTCGCGGCACGACCTTGCACCGATCCCTGAAAAGCCTCCCCGCGCCGATTGGTCGTCCCCCCGGACCGCCCCATGCCAGGGTTCTCACCCGCTTCCATGCTCATGCCCTCGGAAGCCTGTTGCTGCGCCATCTGCATCATGAATTCCATCTCTGCCTCAGCCGATTGGCCCGAGCTGGAGGAGGACTTGGGTCCGTTTTGAGTCAATTCAATGAGGAGATTGGCCAGATCTGTAAGATGTTCTACCGCACTCTGCTCTACCTTCTGAGTCGCTGTGTCTGTCTGCGGTTTGCTCAGCAGCACCCCCGACTGGTCGATCGGTTCAAACGTCTCCTCGTATGCCTTGGCCAGGTTCGGGAGGCGGTTCTCGACACGTGCCTGTCGGAAGTCACCGGTGATCTGCTTTTGCGTCGAGGCAAGAATCTTTGCCCGATCGCCATACGCCGGATCCTTCGCGCGCTGGTCCTCCAACGACCGTGTCATGTTGAGCATCGTGGACTGGCGATCCCGAAGCCGTAAAAGCCCCATGATCTGCTTCATCATCGCTTCGTCCGGCGCGCCGGGCTCTCCGCTTGAGGACGCCCCAGAACTTTCTTCCTCATCCGACTTGGGCTCCAGCCGCACTGCCCAATCCGTCAACCGTTTGGACCATCCCCCTAAGTCCTGCGACGCTTCCATCACGATGTTCGACCGGATCATGCCGCTGATCCGCTCCATCTCTTGGGCAATGCGTGAATCAGTCATCTCCTTGCTCACTTCGCCATAAGGCCCGTTCTGGGTTCTGTCGAAGAAACGGCTTATTTCGCTCTGAAGAGCCACAGCCTGGACCTGAGCCTCAATCTGGTCGTCGGCCACTTCTGTTTCCTTGAACCGTTGTTTGGCATCCAGTTCCTCCGGCAAAAGCCCCACGGTCTCGGGCGCAATCTTCTCCAGTTGTGTCCCAAACCGGGTCTCTTCGTCCGCCAGTTTTCTGAGGCGCTGGGCGAGCGTCTTCGCCTGCAAATTGTCCAGCCCGGTGTTCATGCGGCGCTGCACGCGCTCCAAAGCGCGCAAACTCTCCTCCTCCTTCTGCTCGGCGGTCTTCGACTGCGCCTGGCGTTTCGAAGCGTCGGCCTTGGCCTGTTCCAGAGCGGCTTTAGCCTCCTGCATCGGTTTTTGAGCAACACGCTGCAACTCCGCTAAATTCTTAGCCCATTCACGAAGGCTTTCCTGTGAGAAAGTCGAGTTGCGCATCGCCTCCCTCAAAACCTGGGCGCCGTCTTTCGAAAGCTCTTCGAGATTCTTAGAGTTCAGCTCCTGCTGATCAGCCAAGTCGCCCGCTTTCGCCGCCGCCTCGGCGCTCTCAATGTCCTTCCTCTCCGCAAGAGCTTGAGTCGCCGTCAACACGCCCTCCTCCTGCCTCGTCACCTCCTCGACTCTTGTCAAAATCGATTCGAGGTGCTGCCGCACCAATTCGGCGTGGCGTTCGGGGCTCACCACAAAAATCCGGTAGAGCGTGGACTCCGAAGGGGTGCGCCCCGGAAACCTGTCGGTGGCGCGTGCTCGCAGTTCCACCACAGAATCTTCCTTGATGCCCAAGAGCACCGGACTGAAACGGAACCCGTGCTCCAATTGCTTTTGATCAGGGCTCTGAGCACGGAGGATGAAATTCTCAGAATCCCCACTGGTCACCGAAGGGCCATCCGGGCTGACGGCCTCCCACTTCAACGACACGTCCCGAATCCCAAAATCATCTTGTCCCATGACCCGGATGTCCATCATCTCCGTCACGAGCAAGGCGGTTGTCGGCGGCAAATCGACCACGGCAGCGCGGGGAGCTTCATCCGGGGACTCCTGGAGGCTGAGTTTCCACGGGACAGCACCCCCGAGCCCGAAGGTGTCTCGCCATTCAAATCGAATCTCAGGACTCCCTTCCAGCACTACAGTCGGGGATTCAAAATGCGTTTGCTCGACGGTCAGAGTCTGCGACGGCCCAGATCCAAGCCACATCACCACATTGGTCGGGGCACGGCTGATCTCACCGCGAAACGACGCTTGGCTTCCAGTCACAAAAACCAGCGCTCCCGCGGTCGCGGAGCTCACCTGGGCCGGCAAACCCAGATACTCGGGGTAACGGACTGTTGCTTGAAGAGATTTGAGCGACGGGCGCAAGACCGGTTGAACCTCGAGATTAGCGCGCCCGTCACCGCTGCGAACCTCCACGGGCACTGCTTGGTCTTGCCCTCCAACCTGAAATATCGCCACCTGATTCGAGAGCGGAGTGGTCAACGGGAATTGACTGCCTGCGCGAGCGAAGGCATTCGAGGGCTTCCAAAACGAATGAAACCGAATCGAGGCGCGCATCTCGAATGGTTCCCCATGCGCCACGATCAGCTTCTTGGGCAACCCTTCCACCGTCACAAACGTGTAGCGGGGAATCGCCGAGGCCGGTGAAACCCAGCGCGAAAAGGCGTTCCGGCCCGCATCGAAGGCAACACCCATTACAACCAGCACAAGAACCCCAAGCAGACCGGCAGAAGTTCCCATCACGCGCGGGCGGCGCCAATCGACCGCCAGCAAAAAGTCTACCCTGACAGCTTCCGCGGAAACCTGCCTGATCGCGGCCCGGCAGAGGGCCGGAGACATGCCGTCAGGAATCCTTCCGCCCGAAGCTAATTCCACGATCCCCAGCAGCCCGTCTCCCAACCGAGGATGGCGGCGCTGCACCAGATTCGCCAGAGAGCGCACTTCGCCACCGCGACGCGACGCCAGCACCCACCACGCGAACGCGGCGGCCGGGGCGAGGCATCCCAACCCAAACAAGGCGAGTCGAGCCGGGACTGGGGTGTCAGTCAGGCGATCCCAGACAAAAAGGGCAATGAAAGAAAGAAAAAGACCTACAAGACCAAATGACAAGGCCACGCAGGTCCTCCGCAATCGGAGTCCGCGACGCAACCCCTCGAATTGCTGGAGCAATTCAGGAGGCAGCCCGGCTTCGGCGGGCTCAGTTTCAACTTTCATGAGCGACACAGCACCCTACCACAATCCCTCACAACGCGCAGTTCAAATACCGAATCCAGAGCGCAGAGCGCTTCGATCACGCCGTCAAGCTGGAAAATGCGCCGGAGCGCCACAGTGACCCGAGAACGGCGGTCCCGCGGCAGATGCCAAAATGCGCTGGAAATATGATTCCCGACAAGATTATATTTCGCGCGGCACCCAAGATTTATCTCGCGTTGGACCCAATGAACGGTAAAAAACTATGACACCTGCGCGGTGCGGTTTGAGTCACAAGCAACGCTCGCAACGGAATTAATCACACCCATGCCTGAAATAGTTCACCATCTGAAAATGCGCCATGCGCTCCTCGTCGACGATGATGATGTGCTGCTGGCTGCTCTGAAGCTCTTCCTGGAATCCCACGACTTCATGGTGAGCACAGCCAACAACGGACTGGAGGCGCTCAAAACGATCATGAGCCTCGACGTCGATGTTGTCGTGTGCGATTTCATGATGCCCAAGATGGCCGGTGACATGTTTTATCTCGCCGTGGAACGTGTCAAACCCCAGATCTGTAAACGCTTCATCTTCGTCACCGGGTATGAGGGCGATCCCCGGTTTTCTGAATTCCTGGCAAAAACCAAGACGGTTGTTCTCTACAAACCCGTCACGCCAGGGAAACTCATGGGAACCATCAAAATCCTCTTCGAACGAAACGCCGCCGACAAGTCGGGCCGATAGCTCGAAACCCACAAGGGGCGTTTTCAAAGCCGCTCATCCTCCGGAATGACTCCTTCCTCGCTGAGGAGACCACCCGGGCTTCGTAGGACCGACTGACCCAGCACGAGAACGTTCTTTGCAAACTCCTAATCGTATGAGCTTCAATTCCATCACTGCACTGGCTTCGAGACCCGCTCGCTCAAAGACAAACTTCTTAGCGCTCCTGGCGGTCTTTTTTCTGGCCATGGCGCTGACCGAGCGAGGACACGCCGGCAAAAAAACAGCCCTCGATCGCTACGTGGCCCAGGCAGATCCCGCCTACGGTTACAAGCTCGTTAGCTCCAGCCGCAAGCCCGGCTATAAGACTTACGTCCTGGAGATGACGTCCCAATCCTGGCTCACGACTAACGAAGTCGACCGACCTGTTTGGAAACACTGGATGACGATCGTCAAACCCGATGATGTCAGGTCAACAAAATCCCTCTTGATGATCGGAGGTGGCGGGAATGACAAGCCGGCTCCGAAGGACGCGGACCCCAACATCATCGCGGCCGCCCTCGCGACCCACTCCGTGGTCACCGAACTCAAGATGGTCCCCAACCAGCCACTGATCTTCCACGGCGAAGGCAAGGGCAGGGTTGAGGATTCCCTGATCGCCTACACATGGGACAAGTTCCTCCGCACCGGGGAGGAACGCTGGCCGGCGCGGCTCCCGATGACCAAAAGCGCAGTGCGCGCCATGGACACGGTCACGACGTTCTTTGCGAGTGCGGAAGGCGGAGGCCTCGTGGTCGACAAGTTTGTGGTCGCCGGGGGGTCGAAGCGCGGGTGGACGACTTGGACGACCGCCATCGTCGACAAGCGCGTCGTGGCGGTGATCCCCATCGTGATTGACATGCTGAACATCGTGCCTTCCTTCAAACA